>SYBY01000156.1 GCA_005788585.1 Actinomycetota bacterium
CCCGAGGGCATCAACGCCCACCCGATGGGCTTCGACGACGCCGTCGCCGCGGCGCTCGCGTAGGGTCCGCGGCGACATGAGCGCCGTCGTGGCCATCCTCGCCGCCATCGCCGCTGCCGCCGCCGCGTGGTTCGCGGGCGCTCGCCGCCTGCTCAACCGCTCCAAGCAGGTCGCCCGCGCGGTCATCGTCGACCCCGACGAGCACACGACGATCGACGCCGACGGCGCCGTGCGCTCGATCCAGGCCGCCGACCTGACGGCGCCGGTCGAACTGCTGGACGAGATCTGGAAGCCTGAGCACCTCGAACGGCTGGCGCGCACGTACTGGCGCTTCCTCTCGAAGTGCACCCTCGGGCTCATCCGCATCCTGTACCGCGAGGACGGGCGCGACGTCGTGTTCCTCACGCGGCCGTTCGTGCTGCTGAGCTTCCACAAGCCCGAGTACGAGATGCGCGCCGATCGCGGGATCGTCCGCTGGCGGATCGCCAAGGGCCTGCTCGTCTCCCACGTGGGCCACAACGCCGACGGCTACCTCGAGATCGACGTCACCCGCAAGCCGTGCGACGACCCCGCGTTCGGCCTCGTCCACGTCGAGGTCGAGGTCGCGAATTTCTACCCGTCGCTGGCCTCCGGGATCGCGACGTGGTTCTACACCAACACCCAGTCCCGGATCCACGTGATCGTGACGCACGGGTTCCTGCGCTCGCTCGCGCGCGGCGACCTGGCCGAGAGCCGCGTGGGCGCACTGCGGACCATCGACGAGGTCCCCGACCCCCAGCCGGCCCGCCGCGCACAGGAGCCTGCCGCGCCGTGAATCACGTTCGGGTCCGCGGGGCGGCCCGATGTGCGACATTGGTCACATGGGTCTGACCACACTCAACGGCCAGCGCGTCCTCATCACCGGCGCCGCCAGCGGCAGCGGCCGTGCCACCGCCATCCACGCCGCCCGCGAGGGCGCCACCGTGTTCCTCACCGACATCCAGGACGTCGCCCTGGAGAAGACGGCGCGGGACATCGAGGCGGCGGGCGGCGCCGTCGGGCATCGTCGCGCACTGGACATCTCCGACTACGACGCCGTGGTCGCCCTGGCCGACGAGATCCATGCCGCGCACGGCAGCATGGACATCGTCATGAACGTCGCCGGGATCTCGACGTGGGGCGCGGTCGAGCACCTGCGCCACGAGGACTGGCGCCGCACCATCGACATCGACCTCATGGGCCCGATCCACGTGATCGAGGCGTTCGTGCCGCCGATGATCGACGCCGGCCGCGGCGGCCACCTGGTCAACGTCTCGTCAGCCGCCGGCCTGTTCGGCCTGCCGTGGCACGCGCCGTACAGCGCCGCGAAGTTCGGGCTGCGGGGCGTCTCGGAGGTCCTGCGCTTCGACCTGCGCCGTCACGGCATCGACGTCACCCTCGTCTGCCCCGGCGGCGTCGACACGCCGCTCGTCGGCACGGTGAACATCGTGGGCGTCGACCGCGACCACCCGGAGATGCGCGCCATGACGCAGCGCTTCTCCAAGCACGCCGTCGCCCCCGAGGTCGTCGCCGAGAAGATGTTCGAGGGGATGCGCAAGGGCCGCTACCTCGTCTTCACGTCACGCGACATCGCCGTCGGGTACTGGTTTCAGCGCAAGTTCGCCCTGCCCTACGAGCTGGCGATGCGGATCGCCAATCACCAGCTCGTGAAGGTGGCCCGCAAGGCGATGCTGCCGAAGGACGCCGTCAGCCGTAGCGCTCGCCCGTCACCGCACGCAGCTTCGCGCGGTCGTGACGCGCGATGACACGGCGCGACGTGCCCGACCGTGAGCGCATGATCAGCGACTCCGTCGTCGCCGCGGTCCCGGGGTAGCGGACGCCCTGCAGGACGTCGCCGTCGGTCACGCCGGTGGCGCTGAAGAAGCAGTCGTCCGAGGTGATGAGGTCGTCGGCGGTGAGCTGGCGCGTGAGGTCGTACCCGGCTTCCAGCGCGCGCTCGCGTTCGTCCGTGCCCTCGCGCGGCCAGAGCCGGCCGACGAGCGACCCGCCGAGCGACTTGATCGCCGCCGCGCTGATGACGCCCTCGGGCGTGCCGCCGACGCCCCACAGGAAGTCGACCGGCGATGCCTCGTCGACGGCCAGCAGCACCGCTGAGACGTCGCCGTCGGTGATCAGGCGCACACGCGCGCCCGCCTCGCGGATCGCGCGGATGCCCTCTTCGTGACGCGGGCGATCCAGCACCACCGCGAGGACGTCGCCGACGGGCGTGCCACGGCGCTCGGCGATGAGCTTGACGGTCTCGCCGAGCGGGCGGTCGAGGTCGAGGAGGTCGGCGATCTGCCGGTCGCCCGCGAGCTTCTCCATGTACACGCACGGGCCGGGATCGAACATCGACCCGCGCTCGGCCAGCGCGATGACGCTGATCGCGCTCGGCATGCCCAGCGCGCACAGGCGCGTGCCCTCGAGCGGGTCGACGGCGATGTCCAGGGCCGGGCCGGTGCCGTCGCCGATCGACTCGCCGTTGTAGAGCATGGGCGCCTCGTCCTTCTCGCCCTCGCCGATCACGACGGTGCCGGCCATCTGCACGGTGTCGAGCACCAGCCGCATGGCGTCGACCGCGGCCTGGTCGGCCGCCTCCTTGTCGCCCTTGCCGACCCAGCGCGCGCACGCCAGCGCCGCGGCCTCCGTGACGCGCACCAGCTCGAGAGCGAGGTTGCGGTCGGGCTTGGACGGATCGGGC
>SYBY01000157.1 GCA_005788585.1 Actinomycetota bacterium
GACCTGGAACGGGTTGACGTGGATGTGGAACGAGTGCCACTCGTTGGTGACGTTGCGGATCGTCCACTCCTCGTTGGTGTTGAGCTTCATCGTCTGGTCGACGCGGTGGTGGCCGAACGGCTTGCCGTTGATGAGGAACTCCGACGGCGTCTCGGAGTAGACGATCTGCCGCTTGCGGTCGATCTTCACCTTGCGCAGGTCCTCGAACGGCACCAGGTTCTGCGGGATGTCGCCTGACCCCGGCTCTCCCGCCGGCTGGATGTCCGCCAGCACCGCCGGGCGGGTGTTCAGGAACCCCTGCTTGAACGAGCGCGTCTCGAGCGTCGCGGCCCGCTCGGTGCCCTGGACGAGCACGTCGACCCGCTCGCCGCCGCCGAGGATGACCCGCTTCTCGCCGTTCGTCACGCGCGCGGGGTTGCCGTCGGTCGCGATGACCTTGAGGTCCTGGTTGGAGAGCTGGAGGCGCACGAAGTAGTCGGCGCTCGCGTTGAGGATGCGCCAGCGCTGGATCTCCCCGGGACGGATGTCGATCTTCGGGCGTAGCCGGCCGTTGACGAGGACCCGGACGCCGTCGTTCGTCGCGTTGTCGACGTTCATGACCGCGTTGCCCTGCAGCTGGTTGGCCATGAGCACGATGGAGCGCTCACGGGCGCCGGCGATGCCCGGCAGGTCGTCGTAGCCGCGGCCGTCGACGATGATCATGCCGGCGAACCCGCTCCAGACCTGCGGCTCGGTGAAGCCGTGGCGGTGCGGGTGGTACCAGTACGTGCCCGGCGGATGGTCGAGCGGGATCTTGTACTCGTACTGCTGCGTGGCCCCGGGCTTGATGTCGAGCAGGACGTTGTCGGAGTTGCCGCTCGGGCTGACGTGCATGCCGTGGACGTGGAGGTTCGTCGGCTGCTTGGTGTCGTTGATGAGCTTGATCCGCAGGGTGTCACCCGGGCACACGCGCAGGGTCGGCCCGGGGTAGGACTTCTCGTACAGGCCGCTGGACACGTTCGCCTTGCGGATGAACGCGCGCGACTGCGACATCTTCAGCGTCGTGCTCAACAGGCCGTTGACGCTGCGCCGCTCGGCCGGCTGGAAGAACCCGTCCTTGATCGGCTCGCCCCGCGTCGCCGGACAGCCGCGCTGGTCCTGCGCGAACGCGGCCTGCGGTCGGGGATCCGCTCCCGCGCGGATCAGCAGGACCGCGGCGACGGCCACCGCCGCCAGCAATGCGAGGGGCAGGACGAGGCGGACGGCGAGCTTGGCAGACATGGGCGCGAATCTATGCCCGCCGGCCGACGGCACGCGGCAGTTGCGCTTGCCCTGCCCACGGTGCGACCGGTACGGTCAGGACCATGCGACGTCGGGGAGGGGGACGCGCGGCATTCGCCGCCGCGTGCACGATCACGCTGCTGGCCGGCGCTGCGCCCGCGTCGGGCGCGCTGCCGTCCTGCCCGGACCGTCCCGTCCAGCGCACGGTCGTCGGCGGCCCCGGCCAGTACGAAGCCGTCTTCCCGGACGCGCAGGGCCGCCTGCTCATCAGCGACCGGCGGTCACACCGGCTCCTGCGCGCCGACGCGCCCGGCGCCGCCACCACACCCCTGGCACGTGTCACCGACCCCGGCGGCATCGCGCTCGACGACGTCGGCGCCATCCTGGCCGGCACGGGGAACGGGCTCAACGGCCTCGTGCCCCAACTGCGCCTCGCCGGCCTGCTGCGGATCGACCCGCAGACGGGTGCGGCGACCCGCGTCGCACGCGGCCTCATGATGGCCAACGGGGTCGTGCGCGCCGCCGACGGCACCGTGTACGCGTCGGCGAGCTCCTCCGGCGGCGGCATCGACCGCATCCGGCCCGACGGCACGGTCGATCGCCGTTGGAACCGGACGGACTTCGCCAACGGCCTCGCACTCTCAGCCGACGGCACGGCGCTCTTCGCAGCGGTGATGTTCCCCGCGCGCGTCGTGCGCATCGACACCGCCACCGGCCGGGCCACGACGTTCGCCCGCGTGCCGTTCCCCGAGAACCTCACCGGCCTGCTCGACGGGCTGGCCCGCAGCGCCGACGGCACGCTCTACGTCAACGCCTTCCTCGCCGGCCAGGTCTGGCGGATCGGCACCGACCGCGCGCCCTGCATTCTCGCGCGCGGACTGGCGGGCGCCGCCGGCATCACGGTCGGCGCGGGCGGCGCCGGGTTCTCCGCCACCAGCGTGTACGTGGCGACGTGGGGCGGGCGCGTCGTCGAGCTCGTCGACGCCGCGCCCGCCGGTCCGGCCTAGCGCTTCTTCTTCTTCTTCGCCGGCGTCTTCTTGGTCTTCGGCGCCTTGCCCGTGCGCTGCTTGACCTTGGGCTTGCGCACGTCGCTGCGACCGGTCTTGCCGATCCGCGTGGGCCCGCCGAGCGCGCGCACCGACGCGGTGATCCCCGACGTGCTCAGGACGCCCGGCACGTCCACCGACCGCTGCTTGGCGCCGACCGTCCGCTGTTCGGCCCGGCCGTTGAGCTTCACCGTGACCTGGTAGCCCGTCGCGGCCGGCACCGTCGTCCAGCGCACCTTGGCGACACCCTTCTTCGAGCGCGTGACCTTCACGCGCGGTGCGGCGAGCGGGCGAGCCGTCGCGCGGTAGCGGGCCACCGTGATGCGCTCGCGGACCATGCCGCCCTGCTCGACGACCGCCACGATCCTCCGCGTGCCGCTCGGACCCGCGTTGGGCTGCACGCGCAGGGTGCCGCGCCGGCGCGACGTCACGCCGAGCTCCACCCCCGTCCCCTTGCCGGTCTCGAGGAAGCGGACCTTCTGGCCGGGGATCGGCTTGATCGCGTAAGACAGAACGCCGCGGCGCAGCCGGCCGGTGACCTCGGGTTCGGGCAGCGCGTCGGCGCCGTTGACCGAGCGGACCGTGCTGCCCGCCGACGGCGTGAACGTCCAGCGCCCGGCCTTCGGCTTGGCGACCGCCACGTACGTCGCGTTCTCACCCGGCTGCTGCACGACGACGAACCGGTCGTTGACCACGCTGTCGCCATCCTCAGGCGTCGTCACCGACACGCCGCCGGGCCCCGTCAGCGTGAAGCGCGGCGGCGCGGTGCCGTCCCCCAGGACCTTGAACGCGACCGCGCGCTGGTTCGCGCCGACGGTCGTGCTGACCGGCCCGCCCGCCTGGGCGGAGACGGCGCGGAGCTTCGCGCGGTACGGACCGAAGTCGCACGAGCCGCCGATCCAGTCGATCCACTTCGCGCCCCACTTGTAGCCGGCGCCGAGGTTGATGTCGGTCCACAGGAACCCCTTGATCGACGCGCAGCCCGCGACGCCGACGCTCGAGACCAGGCCCTTGCCGCTGAACGACTTGCTCTTGGCCTTGAACAGGACCGAGCCCTCGGCGTTGAAGCCCTTCTTCGAGGCCTCCCCCTTGATCGTGCCCTCAAAGCCGTACTCGTTCTTGCTGTCGATGTAGTAGGCGACCCGGCCGTCGGCGGAGAAGTAGCCGTTCCACCAGTACTCGACCTTGGCGTTGGCCAGCGGGATGTTCGCCACCGCGACGTCGCCGCCGATGCGCGCGAAGTCGCCGTTGAAGTCGAACGTCCCGCCGATGCGGATCGCCCGGGTGTTCAGCACGGGGATCTTCGGGCCGGCGCCGATGCCGACCGACCCGTAGACGCGGGTGGGCTGCGTCGTCAGGTCGGCGTTCAGGTTGTCGATCGTCGCGACGCCACCCAGCGGGATGCCGCCGGCGCTGATGCCGATCCGGCGCAGCTGCCCGTTCTCGAGCAGCCACCGCGCGCCGAGCCCGGTGTCCGACTCCTTGAACCCGAGGTACACCCGCGTGTCGCCCTCCCACGTGTTCTTCGGGCCGTCGTAGGCGAGCTTCACCGGCGCCACGCGGATGAGGCCGGGCAGCGTGACCTCCTTGGCGTCGATCCCGACC
This sequence comes from Actinomycetota bacterium, assembly GCA_005788585.1. The sequence goes on from SYBY01000157.1 coordinate 3,912, forward strand.
GCGTCGACGATCACCTGGCCGTTGACGCCGAGGAAGAACCGCGACGCCCCGGTCAGGCCGCCGAAGATGCTCGGCAGCCCGAGGTTCAGCGTGGTGTCGACCCCGCGGATGCCGTTGCGCTCGGCCATCTTCAGCGCGACCTCACCCTGGACGGGGAAGCCGAAGACGTTGCCCGCCGCCGAAGGCAGCTGGAAGCGCAGCTCGGGCAGGGCGTTCAGGTCCAGCAGCGAGAGCGGGATCTGCACGTCGGGCGTCCGCAGCGACGGGATCCGGCCCGCGAGCTTGCTCACGTCCGCGGTCTTCAGCTTGCGGAAGTCCGGGAAGCCCAGGTCCGGCAGGCGCGGCAGCGAGCCGACACCCGACAGGCCGGGGATCCCCTGCCACGTGCCCATCGAGATCTGCTTGCCGCCGGCGCCGGGCTGCGGCATGACCAGACGCGACAGCCCGCTGAGGTCGGGCCGGTACTGGAAGGTCCAGTCGAACGCGCCCTCGTACAGCGTGACCGGGCCGAGCTGACGGCCGAAGAACGACGCGCCGGCCGTGACCTTCGCCGAGCCGCGCGCAGCGATGCGGAGGTTCAGCGGGTCGAGGATCAGCTCGCTGCTCGCCCCGTTGGGGACGAACTTCAGGCCGCCGACGGTCGCGCTCGCCTTCGTCGTCCACACCATGCCCTCACGGCGCAGGCACTCGCCCTGGATCTGCAGCGGGCCGAGCACGATCGACCGGGTGCAGCCCTCGGGCACCGGCTTCTCGGCCGGAGGATTCGGGGTGGGCGTCGGCGTCGGCTGCGGGCTCGGCTGCGGCTGCGGCTGCGGGGCCGGCAGGTTCGGCTTGATGCCCGTCAGCACGAGCTGACCCTTCGACGACAGGATCGGGTCGTTCTCGTAGGCGACCGTCACGTACCGGCCCTCGCCGGAGGTCTGCGGCACGAGGGCGACCGCGTCATACGTGCCCGTCCGGGTGAGCGTGCCACCGTCGCCGAAGCCCGTGTCGAGCGCCCCCGTCGCGGTGTACCGGCGGGTCAGCGCGGTGTGCGCGCCCGACTTCGCGCGACCGCCCGCGACCGCGACCGCGCCGTCCTGCTGGACGTTGACCCCGTCCCACTTGCCCCAGCTGTCGGCGCTGTAGTCGGTGAGCAGCCCGTCGCCGTCGAACGACGGGTCGGCGGCGCCGTCGTCGAGGACGCGGGTGATCGCGAGCGCGGCGCCGTCGTCGCCCCGGCCGACCGCGTACGTCGTGCCGTTCGCCAGCGCGAAGAGGTCGTACGCCCGCGACAGCTGCGCGGACGAGCCGAGGAAGGGGACGGCGACGCCGTTGAAGCCGAAGCCGAGGTCGAGCGCGCCCGTGGCGTTGAAGCGCACGATCATCATCGACTCGGGGTTCGTGCCGCCGAGCGCGGAGCTGCTCTGCGCGCCGCCGACGAAGATCTTGCCGTCGCCGGGACGGACGACGATGTCCTCGACGGACGGCGGCTCGCTGAGCGGCAGCGCCGCGAGGCCGTCGCCACCGCCGAAGCTCGTGTCGTACACGCCGGAGGAGGGCGAGACCGCGTGGACCTGGACGTCGTGGCCGGCCCTGGCGGAGACGTAGACCCGTGCGCCGTCCGGGCTCAGCCGGATGCCGCCTGGCGTCACCCCGCTGCCCGTCAGCGTGGCCACGCCGCCGCTGCCGAACGACGGCACCAGGGCGCCGGACGAGGAGAGCTTGACGACCACGGCGTCCTGGCCGCTGTTGACCCATGCGGCGACGTACACGTTGTTCGCGCCGTCGGTCGTCACCCCGGTGACCTCCCACGTGTCCGTGAGACCGACCGTCGCGAGTCCATCGCCGTCGAACGCCGGATCGAGCGCCCCCTGCGGCGTGAACCGGGCGACCGCCACGCCGTATCCCTCCTCGACGCCCGCAACGACGATGCGGTCGTCGGCGGTGCGCACCGCGTCCCCCGTGCCGATCTGCCAGCCGCCGTTCAGGCGAACCGTGGTCTCACCGCCCGCGCCGAACGTGGTGTCGACGGCGGGGCTGGACGCCTGCGCGGGCGCGGACAGGCACGGGACGAGCATCGCGGCGCTGAGCGCCGCGATGCGGGCACGACGGGACATGGGCGAAGTTCCTCGGACTGGGACAACGACGACGCGAGGAAAGGCAGCCCTCCGTCAAGGCGCAGGATTCTAAGAATTCGGGGCGCCTGCACAATCCCCAAAACCGGGGATGGTGCGCGTCACACCGGAACGGGCTGCCGGATCAGGTCCGCGGCGCGCTCGGCGACCATGATGGTCGGCGCGTTCGTGTTCCCGCCCGGGATGACGGGCATGACCGACGCGTCGGCCACCCGCAGCCCCTCGACGCCGCGCCCGCGCAGCTGCGGGTCGAGCACCGCGAGCTCGTCGGAGTCGGCCCCCATCCGGCACGTGCCGACCGGGTGGTAGAGCAGGTCCACGCGGCGGCGGATGTCCCCTTCGAGGTCGTCGTCGTTCAGGTCGCCGCCGGGGAGCAGCTCCTTGCCCACCACCTCGGCCAACGGGCCCTGGCGCATGATCTCGCGGGAGATCTTCACGCCCTCGATCAGCGCCGCCAGATCCTCCGGCTCGCTCATCGTGTTCGTCAGGATCCGCGGCTTCGCGCGCGGGTCCGCGCTGCGCAGCGTGACCGCGCCGCGGCTCTTGGGCGTGATGAGCACGGGCCCGCTGGTGAGCGCGTCGTGGTCGTACTTCTCGAAGCCGTGGTCGACGAAGTACGCGGGCGCGAAGTGGAACTGGAGGTCGGGTGCGGGCAGGCCGGGCCGGCTGCGGACGAACGCGAACGCCTCCGCCACCGTCGAGGTCAGCGGGCCGGTGCCGCGCAGCAGCCACTCCGCGAGGTACTTCGGGTGCTCGGCGTCGACCAGCGACCCGCCGCCGTCGACGTGCCAGACGCAGGTCACGTACGGGTGGTCCTGCAGGTTCTGCCCGACCCCGGGGACGTCGGCCTCCACGCTCAGCCCGACCGACGTGAGGTGGTCGGCCGGCCCGACACCGGAGAGCATGAGCAGCTGCGGGCTGCCGTACGCGCCGGCGGACAGGATGACCTCGCGGTCGGCGTTGGCGAGCTGCTCGCGGCCGCGCTTGTCGCGGTAGCGCACGCCGACGGCGCGCCCGCCGCGGATCTCGACGCGCTCGACCTGGGCGTTGGTGACGACCTCGAGGTTCGGCCGCTTCATCGCGGGTCGCAGGTACGCGCTCGCGGCGCCCCAGCGGCGCCCGCCCTTCTGCGTGACCTGCACCAGCGCGCAGCCGTCCTGCTCGGGCCCGTTGTAGTCGTCGATGTACGGGATGCCGGCACCTTCGGCGGACGCGAGGAACCGCTTGGTCAGCGGGCGCGGAGAGCGTTCGTCCTCGACACGCAGCGGGCCGCCGACCGCGTGGTGCTCGGACGCGCCGCGCGCGTTGTCCTCGGCCCGCAGGAAGTACGGGCGCACGTCGTCCCACCCCCACCCCGTGGCGCCCTGGGCCTCCCACAGGGCGTAATCCAGCGGGCGGCCGCGGACGGAGGGCATCGCGGGCATCGCGCTGGTGCCGCCCAGGCCGCGGCCGC
>SYBY01000158.1 GCA_005788585.1 Actinomycetota bacterium
ATCCTCGGCGGCGGCGAGGAGGAGGGCTTCAAGGACAAGCTCGAGCGGATGTACCGCGAGCAGGACTACCTGCACCCGCGCGCGCTGCTCGGCTACTTCCCCTGCTACTCCGAGGGCAACGACGTCGTGGTCCTCGACCCGGCCGATCGCGAGACCGTGATCCAGCGGTTCACGTTCCCGCGCCAGCCCAAGGGCGACCGCATCTGCCTGGCCGACCTGTACCGCCCGAAGGACAGCGGCGAGCTCGACGTCGTCGCCTTCACCGCGGTCACGGCCGGCGAAGAGGTCACCGAGCGGATGGCGCAGCTCGAGAAGGACGGCGAGTTCGCCGAGCAGCTCTTCACCCACGGCCTCGGCACGCAGGTCGCCGAGGGCATGAGCGAGTGGCTGCACGCGCAGGTGCGGTCGGACCTGGGCATCGACCCGGGCCAGGGACGCCGCTACGCCTGGGGCTACCCGGCGTGCCCGGAGCAGAGCGAGCACACGAAGCTGTTCGACGTGCTCGACGCGCCGCAGATCGGCCTGCGCCTGAGCGGCGAGTACGCGATCGAGCCCGAGCAGTCCACGGTCGCGATCATCGCCCACCACCCGCAGGCCGAGTACTTCACGATGAAGTCCGGCCGGGTGCGCGACGTGGCGCCGCCCGACCAGCTCATCAAGGGCTCGACGGCGGATCCGACGAAGATCGAGGAGAACTTCGCGGAGCTGGAGGCCGACCCGCGGCCGGGCGTCGTGGAGTCCGAGGACGAGCCGGCGCTGGCGGGCGACGCCTGATCCGGGCCTTGCGGGCGCTTCCGCGGAAGCGCCCGCGTGTCAGTCGTCGATGTCCAGCGCGTCGTCCGGGCTTGCGCGGGAGGCGCTGAGCCGAGGGTCGGCCACGACCGCGTCGATGAGCGCGGTCGTACCGGCGATCGCGATCTCGTTCGTGTAGATCGGCGCGCCGGCGAACCATGAGCGATCCTCGGGCCAGATCAGCGACGGCGGATCCTGCGGCTCGTGGTGGAACGCCGTGACCGACCGCAGCGGGCCGGTCCACAGGTAGTAGTCGTGGCTCTCGGGCAGCGTGAGCGGCGCCGCATCCGGACGCTGAACGCGGTCGACCGCCATGCGCTCGCGGGCGTCGGCGAGCGCGTGGTCGATCTCCTCCTGGGAGGGGTCGTCCGTCTCGGCCCAGTAGACCTGCACTCCCATGCCCGGTGCGGTGCGCGGGTCCTGCCCGCGCGAGTACCACCAGCCCCAGCCCTCCCACATTCCGCAGTGCACCGGCTGATCGCTGGTGAAGCGTGCGAGGACGTCGAGCACCGCCTCCATCACGGGCAGGCACCCGCGGTCGGCGCTCGCGTGCTCGTCGGGCCAGAGCGGAGCGACGACGTACGCCGCGTAGCCCAGCGGCACGGCGTGCCCGACGCTGTCCCCGAACGGCGCGAGTCGATCCGCGATCCAGAGGCCGGCCTCGGGGCCGTCGTCCCAGGCGGCGCCGGCGGCGGCGAGGTGTGGCGAGGCGTCCTGCGAGATGGACCGCATCATGCACCACGTGGCCGTGGAATGGTCGAATCCGTCCGAGCGTGATGCGAACATACGTTCGTGTCCAGAGGGAAGGAATGACGGTGACGACCGAAGCGCTGGGAGACCAGATCGCCGCACTCGCGGCGGATATCGAGGCGGCGATGTGCCGCTGGCTGGAGCTCGTGGCGGAGTTCGACCGCCGCGAGGGCTGGTTCCTGGAGGGCTGCACGTCATGTGCCGCCTGGGTGTCCTGGCGCTGCGGCGTGGGGCCGACCGCCGCGCGCGAGCACGTGCGCGTCGCACGGCGACTGCACGAGCTGCCGTCCGTGCGCGCGGCGTACTCACGCGGGGAGCTGTCGTACTCCAAGGTGCGCGCGATCACCCGCGTGGAGGACGTCGAGCACGAGGACGACCTCGTCGAGCTCGCACGGAACGCGACGGCCGCCCAGCTCGAGCGCATCGTGCGCTCCTACCGCTCGGCGGTGTTGGCCGAATCCGACGCCGCGCGAGTGCTGGAGGAGCGGTTCCTCGCCTTGGAGTGGGAGGACGACGGGTCGCTGCGCGTGCGCGGGCGCCTCCCCGCCGACCAGGGCGCCCTGCTGATGCAGGCCGTCGAGATCGTGGCCGAGCAACTGCGGGCCGACGCCCGGGAGGAAGCGCCGCGGGAGGGCGCTTCCGCGGAAGCGCCGACGCGCGCCGGGGCCCGCCGGGCCGACGCGCTTGCGGCACTGGCCGACCAGGCGCTGGCGGCGCAACAGCACGGTCGCACGGGAGGTGATCGCGTGCAGCTCGTCATCCGCGTCGACGCCGACGCGCTCGCCGACGGCTCGAGCGGGGACCGTCACACCGCCGGCTGCTGTGAGCTCGACAGCGGCCCGCCCCTCGCCCGCGCCACGGCACGACGACTGGCCTGCGACGCCTCCGTGGTGCGCATGGTCGAGCGCGACGGCGAGCCCCTCTCGGTCGGACGCAAGACGCGCAGCATCCCGCCCGCCCTGCGCCGCGCGCTGCGCGCCCGCGACGGCGGCTGCCGCTTTCCCGGCTGCACCCACGACCGCTTCGTCGACGCGCACCACATCAAACACTGGGCCGACGGCGGGGCCACGGAGCTGACAAACCTCGTCCACCTCTGCACCCAGCACCACCGCCTGCTGCACGAGGGCGGCTTCACGGTCACGGCGGCGGCGCACGGCGGCTTCGCGTTCCGCGCCCCCGACGGACGACTGCTCCGCGACGTCCCCCGCCCACCGCGGCGCGACCGGGACCGGGACCGCGATGCGTGCGCGACCCCGCGGCGCGCTTCCGCGGAAACGCGCATCCAACTGCACCACGACCGTCTGGACCTCGGCCTCGCAACCGGCGCCATGCTGTGGATCGCCCCGCCGGCGCCGCCGAGCGCGCCCGGTTAGCCACGCGGGCGGTTCGGCCCTCCCGCGGCCGGGCACGTACCCAGGACATGGGTTCCACGAGCACGAGCACGAGCACCGCCACCCCTGCCTTCGGCCGCGAGACCGGCGACGACGGGTCGTTCCAGCGCCAGGACAGCGCGTTTCGCGACACGACGATCGTCCCCGAGGCCGGCAGGTACCACCTCTACGTCAGCTACGCCTGTCCGTGGGCGCACCGCGCGATCATCACGCGGCGGCTGAAGGGCCTGGAGGACGTCGTCTCCATGTCCGTCGTCGACCCCGTCCGCGACGAGCGCGGGTGGGCGTTCACCGGCGGGGAGTTCACCGACCCGGTCAACGGGTTCGAGTTCCTGTCCGAGGCCTACCACGCCAGCGATCCGGCGTTCGACGCGCGTGTGACCGTCCCCGTGATCTGGGACAAGGAGGAAGGTCGCATCGTCAACAACGAGTCCGGTGACGTGCTGCGCATCCTCAACAGCGGGTTCGGCGAGCTGGCCGACGACACGGTCGACCTCTACCCGGAGCTCCTGCGGCCCGAGATCAACGCGGTCAACCGCCGGGTCTACGACACCGTGAACAACGGGGTCTACAAGGCCGGATTCACGACGAGCCAGGAGGTCTACGAGCGCGAGGCCCACGCGCTGTTCGAGACCCTCGACTGGCTCGAGGAGCGGCTCGCGCAGCAGCGGTACCTCGCGAGCGGCGACGTGCCGACCGAGGCCGACTGGCGGCTGTTCACCACGCTCGTGCGCTTCGACAGCGTCTACGTGACGCACTTCAAGTGCAACCTGCGACGGCTCGTCGACTACCCCAATCTGTGGGGCTTCACCCGCGATCTGTACCAGTCGCACGGCATCGCGGACACGGTCAAGCTCGACCAGATCAAGGCGCACTACTTCCTCACCCACCCCCAGATCAACGGGAATCGGCTCGTCCCGATCGGGCCCGAGCTCGACTTCGAGGAACCCCACGGCCGCGGGTGATCCCCAGAAGTGGGGTACCCCGTATCGGTTGCGTACAGACCACGCTCTTGCAGGGCCTCATCCCGGCCGATGCATGGCGCGTGCCACGCCCCCAGTGGCATGCACCGGTCCTCCGGGTAACTGAGCTCGACGCGTCTCCCTGAACACCGCGCGTGCCGCTCGCAGGGCCCTGTCCGTCCGGTTGGCGCGCCGCCCCTCATCCCCCCGAAATGGCGGCGCGCCGGCTGGACACCTGTCGCATCGCGCTTACCTCCGTCCATCTGCTGCCGACGAGAGAGAACAGACGGGCTGCCGGCCGTCGCTCTCGCCCATGGCCAAGCAGAAGACACGCCGACCGCCGCGCAAGCGGCGCACGAAGCGCCGGTCCGCCGGCCCGCCCACCGCTGTCTACAGCGGCACGTTCGGCCGGGCGCAGGCCGAGCGGTTGCTGTGGCGCGCGGGGTTCGGCCCGAAGCCGGGTCAGGCCGACGAGTTCGCCGCCCTCGGCGTCCGGGGTGCCGTCGCGCGGCTGCTGCACCCGCCCAGCCAGGGCCTGACCGGGCCGGGGCCGACGAACGGCAAGGGCGGAGGGCTTGCCCCGCAGCACATGTGGGGCCACGACCACCTCTGGTGGCTCGACCGGATGGTGCGCGCCGACGCGGCGCTCGTCGAGCGCATGACACTGGTCTGGCACGACTGGTTCGCCACGAGCCGCGCCGGGGTGCCGACCGCGAAGCTCATGCTCGACCAGAACCAGCTCCTGCGCGAGCACAGCATGGGGACGTTCCGTGAGCTGACCGTCCGGGTCACCAAGGACCCGGCGATGCTCATCTGGCTCTCCGGCGCCGCGAACACCGCGCAGGCGCCGAACGAGAACTACGCGCGCGAGCTCATGGAGCTGTTCACCCTGGGCGCGAACGCGAGCTACACCGAGCGCGACGTCCGCGAGCAGGCCCGGGCGCTGACCGGCTGGCGCGCGGACTGGCGCAGCACCGGACCCGCGAACTTCCGCTTCGACCGCCGGCTGCACGACCCGGGCCGCAAGCGGGTCTTCCGGCGCGCCGGGGACTACGACTGGCGCGACGCCGTGCAGCTCTGCCTCGACCACGGCGCGCACCCCGGGTTCCTCGTGCGCAAGCTGTGGAGCTACTTCATCCCGACCCCGCCGGATGCCCGCACCGAGAAGGCCCTCGCCGCGCTGTACCTGCAGAGCGGCACCGAGATCCGGCCGGTCCTCGAGGCGATCCTGCTGCACCCCGCGCTCCACGAGGGTCCGCGGATGGTCAAGCCGCCGGTCGTGCATGTCGCGGGGATGCTCCGGGCGCTCGGCCGCGGGGTCGACACGGACTCGTGGGTCTGGCTGAACTCGAACGCCGGCCAGCAGCTCTTCGTGCCGCCGAACGTGTCGGGCTGGGACGACCAGCGGTGGCTCGACACCGCGACGTGGCGCGGCCGCTGGCATGCGGTGACGCACGCGATGGCGCCCTGGGAGCTGAAGGACGACCTCGCCTACCTGCAGCAGATCGGCGGGACCGAGACGCCCGAGCAGGCTGTCGATCGTGCACTCGCGTTCTGGGGCACCCCCGCGATCACGGACGCGACGCGCGGCCAGCTCATCGCCTTCGCCGCCGACTGCGAGCGGATGGCGACCCACCCCTGGAAGAAGAAGCAGTACCCGCGCCTGCGCCAGAACGCGCTGCGCCAGCTCATCGCCACCTCCCCCGACTACCAGACCTCCTGATGGCTCACACGCCCTGCAACAACTTCCGTCGCGGTGAACTGCTGCGCGCGGCCGCCGCCGAGGCGGGTCGCGGCCTGCCGTCGATCGAGCCGGGCATGCCGCTGCCCGCCGGCACCGGCCTGGACCGCCGCTCGTTCCTGCTGCGCTCCGCCGGTCTCGGGCTGTCGGTGTTCGCCGCCGGCCGGCTGGGGGGACTCGACGCGCTGGAGGCCGGGGTGGCCCATGCCCAGGCTGCGGGGGGTCCCGCGCCGGTCATCGTCAGTGTCTTCCTCGACGGCGGGCTCGACGGGCTGTCCGTCCTCGCGCCGGTCGGCGACCCGCACTACCGCGCGCGGCGGCCCCGCCTCGCGCTGCCCGACGGCGCCGGCGGGCGCTTCGCCGAGGACGACCGCCTCATGTGGCATCCCGCGGCCGGGAGCCTCGCGACACTGCACGCCGAGGGCAAGCTCAGTGTTCTGCCGGCGATCAGCTACACGGACGCCGACCAGTCGCACTTCACGTCGCGCCACTACTGGGAGGTCGGGACGACGAGCGCGAGCGAGCGCACCGGCTGGCTCGGCCGGTACCTCGACCGCGTGGGGACGATGGACAACCCGGTGCAGGGCCTGTCGCTCGACGGGCGCCTCTCCCCCGTGCTGGCCAGTGGCCGCGTGCCGGTCGCCGCGGTCGGCGGCAACGACTACTCGCTCGGCGCGCGCGGTGTGTGGGGCGAGGTCGGCGTGCGGATGCAGCAGGCCGTCCACCAGCTCGGCGCCGCGCACGTCGGGGCGTCCGACCCCGCGCTGCGCCACGCCGCGACCGCCGCGAGCAACGTGGCGAAGCTCACCGAGCAGATGGCGCCGTTCAAGATCGACCCGAAGAACCCGCCCGTGCCGCCCGTGGAGTACCCGAACGGCGCGAAGGCCGGGTTCCCGCTCCAGCTCGCGGGGCTCTCCTGGCTCCTGGCGGGCGGGCTGCCGACCCGCGCGGTCGCGGTCCGTGGGCCGGGCGGCTACGACACCCACGAGCGCCAGCCCGAGGAGCTGCAGAAGAACCTCCAGCTCACCGCCGACACGCTGCTGGCCTTCCAGCGCGATCTCGAGGCGCGCGGGCTCGCCGACCGGGTCCTGACCCTCGTGTGGTCCGAGTTCGGCCGCCGCGTCGAGGAGAACGGCTCGATGGGCACCGACCACGGCGCCGCCGGCATCGGCTTCATCATGGGCACCCGCGCAGGCGGGCGGATGATCGGCGAGTTCCCGGGCCTGGCGACGCTCGACCCCGCCGGGAACCTGCGCGCCACCGCCGACTACCGCGCCGTGTACGCGTCGATCCTCGAGCAGTGGCTGGGCTTCGACGCCGCCGCCGTCATCCCGAACGCGGCGAAGTTCGGCCGGCCGCGGGTGGTCAAGTGACGCGCCGCGCGCTCGTTGCCGCCGTCGTGCTCGCCGTGGCGCTCGTCGCCGGCGCCGCGACGTCGTCGCCGGCCGCCACCACGCGTCCGGCGGCACCGCTCTTCGTCGACGCGCGCGAGTGGTCGCTGTCGCTGTCCCGGGCCACGGTGCCCGCCGGTCGCGTGGCGCTGCAGCTGCACAACGCCGGGGAGGACGACCACGACGTGTGGTTCCGCCGGCTGGACCGCCGCGGCCGCCCGACGGGGCCGACGCGGAAGGTCGCCGTCACGACGCCGGGCGCGATGACCGAGCAGACGCTGTACCTGCGCCAGGGCCGCTGGCGGGTGTGGTGCTCGCTGGACGGGCACGCCCGTGCCGGCATGCGCGCCACGCTGCGCGCGCGGTAGCGCCGCCGCGCCATCTAGATTCTGGCGCGTGTTCGGTCTGCCTGCCGTCCTGCTGGTCGTTGTCCTGTCGCTCCTTGCCGGAGGCTGTGGGGACACCGAGCACGTCTCCGGGGGCGGAGGCGCCACCTCCGCCGCCGCCGCCACACCACAGGAGGCGCGGCAGATCGCGGTCGCGCCGCCAGAGCAATCGAGGACCCCGAGGACGAACCGGCGCGCCCGGGTCCCGATCCTGATGTACCACGTCATCGCCGAGGCGCCCGCGGGTGAGGCCTACCCCGAGCTGTGGGTGGCGCCGGAGCGGTTCGCGGCACAGATGGAGGCCGTCGCGCGGGCGGGCTACGAGGCGGTCACGCTCGAGCAGGTGCTCGCCGGGTGGGACGAGGGCGCGCCGCTGCCCGAGCGCCCGATCGTCATCACCTTCGACGACGGGTACCTCAGCCAGTCCGTGAACGCCGGGCCCGTCCTCGAGAAGCTCGGATGGCCGGGGGTGCTCTACCTGACGCTGCGCAACATCGGCGACAGCATCCCCGAGGCGTCGGTGCGCAAGCTCCTGCGCGCCGGGTGGGAGCTCGGGGCGCACACGGCGACCCACCCCGACCTGCGGACGCTCGATGCCGCCGGGTCCCAGCGGGAGCTCAACGATGTCCGAGACGAGCTGCACAAGCGGTTCGACGCCCCGGTCGACGCCTTCTGCTTCCCCGCGGGCAAGTACGACGCGAGCGTCATCGACGCCGTGCGCGCGGCCGGCTACACGAGCGCGACGACCGTCGACCCCGGGTGGGCGGACGCCGGCACGCCGCGGTTCGAGCTGCCGCGGGTGCGGGTCGACCCCGGCGACACGCCGGACGGGCTGCTGGAGAAGATCGCCGCGCAGCGCTAGCGCGACGACGAGGCCGCGGACGCCGGCAGCGGCGGCAACTCGACCGGCGTGGTGTGCAGCGCCCGGACCCGCACGTCGCGCCACGTGACACCCTCGCGCACGAGCGCCGGGGCGCCCATGATGAACGCGGTGGCGACCTCGACGGCCTGCAGGATCACGCCGTACGCGATGCCATCGGCGTAGCCGACGCCGTAGGCGCCGAGCACCGCCGCGCAGGCGAGCTGGAAGGTGCCGATGTTCGACGGCGTGAGCGGGAGCACGGCGGTGACGTTGACCGCGAACAGCACCGCCGCGGCGGCGCCGAACCCGGCGCGGTCGTCGATGCCGAGCGCCACGAGCAGCAGGTAGCAGGACAGCGCCTGCAGCGCCCACGCGGAGAGCTGGAGCACGGTGGCCTCGGTCCCCAGGCGCGGGGAGCGGAACACCGCGAGACCCGACCGTGCGCGCAGGGCGGCGCTGCGTGCCTTGCGGGAGAACGCCGCGAGCCGCGATTCGCCCTGCGCGCGGCCGGCGAGGACCGGGGCGAGGACGACCGCGAGCACGAGGATCACCGGTGCGACGGCGGCGAGGACCAGCGGGCCCGAGCGCGTGAAGACGTCGACCGTCGAGAACATGATCGCGCCGAGGATCACGAGCGCGAGGGCGTTGAGCATCGTCTGCGAGACGATCGTGCCGACGACGACGGGCAGCGTGATGCGCGGACGGCCAACGCGCCGGGCCACGATGAGGGCACGCGACGGCTCACCGAGGCGTGCCGGCAGCGTGGCGCTCATGAGCACCCCGATCGAGGTGGCGCGCAGCGCGACCCCGAAGTCGATCGTCGCGTCGGGCAGGCCGGCCCGCAGGATGGCCCGCCACGCCCCGGCGCGCAGGACCATGGAGGCGCACATGACGCCGAGGCCGGCGACGACCCAGGCAGGCTGGGAATGGACCAGCGACGTCACGACGCGGTCGACGCCGATGCGTTGGAGCGCCAGCAGCGCGAGCGCGATCGTCGCCAGGCCGGCAAGGCCCAGCGCCGCACGGCGCAGGAAGGAGATGGCGGGGTGGCGAGCGGCCGCCGGCCGGGGCGGCTCGGGGCGAGGGATGCGGCGAGGGCGCTCCATCGGGAGCCCGTCGGCGGTCACCAGACCGTGGCGGACGGCGAAGCGCCGGCCCGCGGTCGCGGGCGCGGCGACGGCCTGCGCGTCCTCGTAGGCCCCGAGGACCTCCCGCGTGACTTGTGGCCAGGCGAAGCGTTGCGCCGAGCGCGCGGCCTCGACGCCCATCGCCTCGGTCCGCGCTGGGTCGAGCGCCAGTTCGCGCAGCGTGGTCGCCAGCGCCGTGGCGTCCGAGTGCGGGACGAGGACGCCGTCGTGCCCGTTGCGGACGACGTCGCGGTAGCCCGCGATGTCCGAGGCGACGACCGGCGTGCCCGCGGCGAACGCCTCGGTGAGCACCATCCCGAACGACTCACCGCCGAGCGACGGGGCGCAGAGCACGTCGGCGCCCTTGAGGATCGCGGTCTTCGCGGTGTCGTCGACCTTGCCCAGTGCCGTGACGCCTCGCGGGTCGAGCAGCAGCGGCTCGATGTCGCTGCCCGACGCGCCGACGATCGTCAGCTGGACCGGGACGTGGTCGCGCAGCGCCTCGAAGGCGGGCAGCAGGATCTCGAGGCCCTTGCGCTCGACGGCCTGGCCGACGAACGCGATCTTCAGCGGGTCGCCGGGCAGCCGGGGGGCCTTGGGCGCCAGCGCCGGGTCGACGTGCACGCCGTTGGGGATCACGCGGTAGTGGCCGCCGAAGAACCGGCGGCCGGTCCACGCGGCGGCCTCGGAGACCGCGATCCGGACCTGCAGGCGGTTGAAGCGCCGCCATCCGCCGGCGAGGTTGCCGAGATTGTTCGTGATCGGGCTCGTCGCGTAGGCGTGGAACGTGCCGACGACCGGGATCGCGGGCGACGCGTTGCACGCCTCCCAGCCGGGCGTGGGCGCCATCGGCTCGTGGACGTGGATGACGTCGGGTGCGAACCTGGCGATCTCCGTGCGGAAGGTGCTGACGGAATGCGGATGCAGCGCGAGGGTGCTGACGGCCCCGTTGAACGGCAGGCCGACGGTGCGCCCGAGGGGCACCAGGTACTCCGGCAGGGCACGGGCCTGCGGCCGCGCGCCGCGGTGCAGCCGGGCGGAGAGGGCGTCGTCGGGGTCGACCGGCGCGAGCACCCGGACGTCATGTCCGGTCGCGAGGAGCTCGTCGGCGAGTGCCTCGATGTGCCGC
>SYBY01000159.1 GCA_005788585.1 Actinomycetota bacterium
GCGCGGCCCTGAGGCCGTCATTCCGTTAAACCGTGCTAACGCTATGGGTGGGGTGACTGTAAACGTGACAGGTGGTTTGTCGACTAGCGCGATGAGCGTCACGGTGGAGATCGTCGTGCCCGCGAAGTCGGCGATCGGCCGCAGCGTCACGACGACCACGACGAAGATGGCCGTGAGCGCCGCAAGGAGGATGCCGAGCGCGATCTCGTTCGGTGTCCTGCGCCGCGACGCCCCTTCCACGAGGCCGATCATCCGGTCGATGAACGACGCGCCGGGCTCCTGGGTGATCTCCACGACGATCCGGTCGCTGAGCACCCGGGTGCCGCCCGTGACCGCGCTGCGGTCGCCGCCCGCCTCGCGGATGACGGGCGCTGACTCTCCGGTGATCGCCGACTCGTCGACCGACGCGATGCCCTCGATGACCGTGCCGTCGCCGGGGATCGCCTGACCCGCTTCGACTACGACGACGTCGCCGGGACGCAGCGTCTGGGCGGGGACCTCGGTGCCGTCGCGCAGGATGGCGGTGGTGGTCGCGCGCATGGCCCGCAGCGTCGCCGCCTGCGCCTTGCCGCGGCCCTCGGCCAGCGCTTCGGCGAGGTTGCCGAAGATGGCCGTGAGCCACAGCCAGATCGCGACGGTGAGCGTGAACCACCCCGGGTCGGTCCCGGTCCCGGACAGCCACACGAACGTCGTGATCGCCGCGCCGATCTCGACGACGAACATGACCGGGTTGCGGACCATCGCCCGCGGGTCGAGCTTGCGCAGGCTGTCGAGCAGCGCGGCACCGAGCGGCAACGTCATCGGGTCTCCTCATCGAGGGCGAGGTTCAGCGTCAGGACGTTCACACCGGGCTCACCCATGAAGCCGAGCGCGCGGCCGGCGGTGTGGTCGTCGATCAGCTCGCCGACGCGGTCGGGGGACAGGCCGCGCTCGCGGGCCACGCGGCGCGCCTGGATCACGGCGTTCTCGGGTGAGATGTGGGGGTCGACACCAGACGCCGACGTGGTCACCGCGTCCGGCGGGATGTCACGGAGGGCGACACCCTCCCGTTCGGCGTAGGCAGCGGCCGCCGCGGTGAGCTGGTCGGCGAGGGCGCGCTGGTTGGGGCCGAGGTTGTTGAAGGCGGTCGCGTCGGCGGCGTAGTCCGTTGCCGACGGACGGCTCTGGAAGTACCGCACGTCGCCGCCGAAGTCCTGGCCGATGAGCTCGGATCCGACGGTCTCGCCGTCACGTTCGATCTGCGACCCGTTCGCCTTCCCGGGCATGGTCACCTGGGCGATGCCGGTGACGGCGAGGGGGTAGGCCAGGCCGCACAGGGCGGTGAACAGGACGACGGCGACAAGGGCGGCGCGGAGGTCGGAGCGCATCAGAAGAGCCGATCGGTCAGGCCCTGGGCCACCGGCCCGAGCAGGAGGGCGGGGACGAACGTCAGGAGTGCCACGAGGGCGACCGCGCCGACGAGCAGGGCGATGAAGGTGCCGGTGTCGGTCCGCATCGTCCCCACCCCTGGCGGTGCGACGCGCTTGCCGGCCATCGCGCCGGCGACGGCGAGCGCGGCGAGCATGGGGACGAACCGGCCGAGCAGCATCGCGACGCCGCCCATGACCTCCGCGAACGTGACCGCGGTGTAGCCCGCGAACGCCGACCCGTTGTTGTTCGCCTGCGAGGTGTAGGCGTAGAGCGTCTCGGCGAACCCCTGCGGCCCGGGGTTGGAGATGGAGGGCGCACCCCATGTGGTCCCGATGGCGACCGCCGTGAACACGAGCACGACGAGCGGGACGAACAGCGTGCCGACGACGACGAGCTTGATCTCGCGCGGGCCGATCTTCTTACCGAGGTACTCGGGCGTGCGGCCCACCATCAGGCCCGCGAGGAAGACGGCGAGCAGGACGAAGAGCAGCATCCCGTAGAGGCCCGACCCGACCCCGCCGAAGATCACCTCGCCGGTCATCATGTTCGCGAGCGGCACCGTCGCGCCGATGCCCGTGAGCGACTCCATCGCCGCGTTGACGGCACCGCAGGACGCGACCGTAGTGATCGCCGCGAAGAGCGACGACGACCCGATCCCGAACCGGACGTCCTTGCCCTCCATGTTCCCGCCGCCGATCCCGGCGGCCTGCATCGCGGCGCTGCTGTCGCTCTCGGCGACGTAGACGATGGCCACCGCAGCGACGAACCACACGAGCATCGCGGTGTAGATCGCCCACCCCTGGCGCTGGCTCCCGACCATCCGGCCGAACGTGTTCGTGAGCGCCGCCGGGATGGCGAGGATCGCGAGCATGAGGACGAAGTTCGTCAGCGTCGTGCTGTTCTCGAACGGCATCGCCGCGTTGACGTTGAAGAAGCCGCCGCCGGTCGTCCCGAGGTGCTTGATGATCGCCTGGGAGGCGACCGGTCCCTGGCCGAGGGTCTGCTCTGCGCCGGTGAGCGTCGTCACGCCGGTGTACGGGCTGAGGTTCTGGATGAGCCCCTGGGAGACGAGGAACAGCGCGCCGAGGATGCTGATCGGGAGCAGCACGTAGAGCGTGGTGCGCGTGACATCGACCCAGAAGTTGCCGATCACGCCCGACTCGCGCCGGGCGAACCCGCGGATCACGGCGGCCGCGACCGCGATGCCGACGGCCGCGCTGACGAAGTTCTGCACGGCCAGCCCGGCCATCTGGGTGAGGTACGACATGGTCGTCTCGCCCGCGTAGAACTGCCAGTTCGTGTTCGTGACGAACGAGGCGGCGGTGTTGAAGGAGAGGTCCCAGTCCAGGGCCGGGAGGTCCTCGGGGTTGAACGGATGGACCTGCTGGGTGCGGAGGATGAGGTAGAGCGCGCCGAGGAAGAGCGCGCTGAAGACGACCACCGTGCGGGCGTAGCCCTTCCAGTCCTGCTCTCGGTGCGGATCCGTGCCGAGGAGGCGGTACGTCATGCGCTCGACGGGAGCCAGGAACGTGGCCTCGCCGTCGAAGACGCGCTGGAGGTACCGGCCGAGGACGGGGGTGAGCGCGGTGAGGACGGCGACGAAGACCGCGATCTGGAGCCAGCCGGCGACGTGCATGTCATCCAGCGTGCGTCCGGGTGCGTCAGGAGGGCATCAGGATTCGGCCCGGGGCCGTCAAGATCTCGTCAAGACCGACGAAAGACCCGTTCACCGGGCCTTTCGTCGGCGATCTCCGGTGCCCTCGCGGCGACGCAGGGAGATCCAGAGGTCCGCGGCCGTTTCCGCGGGCCGCAGGTCCAGGTCGGTGTCGGTGATGCGCATGATCGGCAGGTCGTGGACGGCGCGCATGCGGCGGTCCCGGCGGCGATCGCTGTCGTGCATCTCGATGGTGCGGTGGGCCGCCGCGTCGATCTCGACGCCGAACCAGTGCTCGGGGAACAGCGCGTCGATGGAGGCGAAGTCGCCGTCGCCGAGTTCGAACAGCGCGTTGTGCTCGGACGGCGGGAATCCGTGATCTCGCAGGAAGCGGTGAAAGCGCCGTTCGAGCCCGGAGTCCAGACGGCCGTCGACCTTCCGGTGTCGCGCCAGCGCCCGCACGAGGTTCGGCCGGCCGCGAAAGCTCCCGGCCCGCGCCATGGCGGCGTCGATCGCGTCCACCCGGAGGATCTTGCGGACGTCGCCCTCGTGGACGGCACGCCCGAGCTCCTCGAAGGTGAGCGCGCCGGCGAGGTCGACGTAGGTCCGGGCGAGCGTCGTCACCGGCAGGCCGCCGCGCCGCGTCACGTCCCGTGGGTGGAGAACCCGGGTGCGCGGGCGCAGCCCCGGCTGCCGGCGCCGGTCGGTGGGAACCAGCAGCTCGACGTCGCCACGCCAGCGCAGGATGCCCCACCGGTCACCCGCGGTCCGGCCGGCGAGATGCCCGTTCCGCATGGCCTTCACGGCCGCACGTGCGCGCTCCTCGGTGGTGGGTACGGCCCGGCCGTAGAGATGGACGCCGTGGAAGATCTGGGTCAGCACCTGACCGCGCCGGCGATCGATTGCGCTGCGCGACAGCCCACCGGCGAGCATCTCCTCGGTCGTGAGCACCCAGTCCGCGCGCCGGGCGAGGCGGTGCAGTCGTGCGTCGACGGATTCCCGCCGACGTTGGGCCCGCTCAGCGGGTCTTTCGTCGGGCATGAGCCCGACGGTCCCACGCTCGCGACCCCGGAACCCCGGACGTCACAGAACCGGCACAGGTCCTACGCGAATCTGTAACCCACTCCCGGATCGGTGCGGATCCGCTCGCCGGCCGGGTCGACCTTGCGCCGCAGGTTCGACATGTGGGTCCGCAGCGTCGCGGTGTCGTGCTCGTAGGCCGCGCCCCATACCTCGGTGAGCAGGGCGCGGTGCGTCAGCAGCCGGCCGCGGTGGCGCAGCAGCGTCTTGAGCAGATCGAACTCGATGGGCGTGAGGTGGACCTCGCCGCCGTCGACCCGCACGACGTGCGCGGCGACGTCGACCTCCAGCCCGTCAGCGCGCAGGACCGGATCGGCCGCCGACCCGCTCGCGCGGCGCAGCGCCGCCTGCAGCCGGGCCACCAGCTCCTTCGGACCGAACGGCTTGACGACGTAGTCGTCGGCGCCCGCCTCCAGCGCCCGGACTTTCTCGTCCTCGTCGCCGACCGCGGACAGGACGAGGATCGGCATCTCGGTCCAGGCGCGCAGGCGGCGGCAGACCTCGATGCCGTCGATGTCCGGCAGCACCAGGTCCAGGATCGCGGCGTCCGGAGGACGGACGGCGGCGCGGTCCAGCGCCTCCTCGCCGGTCGCCGCGGTGATCGCCTCGAAACCGGCCTCGCGGAGGACGACCTTCAGGGCGCGGACGATGTGCGGCTCGTCGTCGCAGACCAGGACGCGGGTCACGGCGCGGGCTCCAGCGGGAACTCGACGACGAGCGCCGTGCCCTGCCCGGGCAGCGATTCGGCGACCACCTTCCCGCCGTTGGCCTCGATGAAGCCGCGCGCGACCGCCAGCCCCAGGCCGGCACCGCCCGCCGGCCCGTCCGGTCGCCGGTAGAACGCCTCGAAGACCCGCTCGCGCTCACCCGCGGGGATGCCCGGGCCGCGGTCGACGATGCGCACGACGAACCGCGATCCGACCGCGCGGGCCCGGACGGAGACCTCGTGCCCGCCGTTGTGCTGGCGCGCGTTCTCCAGCAGGTTCGCGAACGCGCGCTCGAGCTGGCCGGCGTCGGCGCGCAGCATCGGGGCATCGTTGTCCGCACTCAGGCGGAACTCCCCGTCACGGGCGTTGATCGACTGCATCGCGACCTCGAGGAGTTCGGGGACGGAGACCCAGTCGGGCCGCGGCGTGGCTGCGCCGGCCTGCAGGCGGGACAGGTCCAGCAGCTGGTCGACCAGGCGGGTCAGCCGGCGTGCGTCCTGCCCGATCGCGGCCGCGAGTTCGTCGCGTTCCTCGTCGTGGACGGCGGGCGAGACCAGGGCGTCGGCGCTGGTCAGGATCGACGTCAGCGGCGAGCGCAGGTCGTGCGAGACGGCGCGCAGGATGGCCGTCTTCAGCTCGTCGCTGCGGCGCAGTGCCCGCGTCTCGACGACTTCGCGCTCCAGGCCCTCACGGTCCAGGGCGGCGCGCAGCACCGCCTCCAGGCCGGGGACCAGCCGCTCGGTGACGCGCTCGCGCGCCCCGTCGGTCATGGGGCCGGGGAGCAGCAGCGTGGCCGGCCTGCGGTTCGGGCCCACGTCGAGCCCGAACGCGACGTGGTGCGTGTCGCCCTGCGCTGCGTGGAGCACCAGCGTCGCCGACGGCGCGCCGACGGCGGACGCCAGCCGGTCGGCCGCATCCGGGAGCGCGGCCTCGACATCCGTGGCGCCGAGGAGGAGACGTGCGAGGTCCGCGGCCAGGTCGGCCTCGCGCCGTCGCTCCTCGGCGTCGACCGCTCGGGCCCGCGCCAGGTCCGCGAGCGTGCCGATGGCGACGGCCGTGACCACGAAGACCCCGAGCGCGACCCAGTTCTGTTCGTTCGCGATCGTGAACGTCCCGGTCGGTTCGACGTGGAAGTAGTTGAACGCGAGCGCGGACGCGATGGCCGTCGCGATTCCCAGCGCCCGGCCCCAGAGCGTCGCGACGACGATGACCGCGAGCAGATAGACGATCGCGAGCGACACGGCGGGCGCGATCTCGCGCAGCCCGAAGACCAGCAGCGTGACCGCGGCGACGGCGGCGAACGCGACGGCCACCCCGGCGGCCAGCGGCGGCGGTTGGGTGCGGAGCAGCATCGGCGATTCGCGGCTCGGCATGCCCGCCAGCGTACGCGGGGCGACCCCCACCCGCAGGGCGAACCGATCTCCTACCGATCGTCACTCGTCACGACGCCGACAGACCGGCGAAGATGAAGCCCTCATGGAAGAAAGCCGGCTGCTGCTCGTCGGGGGACTGCTGCTGGCGGTCGGCCTGCTCGCCTCGCTCGTCGCCACGCGGCTGCGGGTGCCCGGTCTCGTGCTGTTCCTCGGCATCGGGATGATCGCGGGCACGGACGGGCTCGGCTGGGTCGACTTCGCCGACTACGAGCTGGCGCGCGATCTCGGGATCCTCGCGCTCGTGCTGATCCTCTTCGAGGGCGGCCTGTCCGCCGGGCTCTCGGAGATCCGG
The DNA here is from genome assembly GCA_005788585.1 of Actinomycetota bacterium. Next base: position 6,577 of record SYBY01000159.1, read on the forward strand.
CCCGTGATCGGCAGCGCGATCAGCCTCGCGACGCTCGGCACGATCCTCACGGCGATCCTCACCGGGCTCGCGGCGGTGCTGATCTTCGACCTCGACCTGCTCGAGGGAATGCTCATCGGGTCGATCGTGGCGGCCACCGACAGCGCGGCGATCTTCTCGCTGCTGCGCGGCTCGACGCTCAAGCGCAAGCTCGCCCGGATGCTCGAGGGCGAGTCGGGCACGAACGATCCCGTGGCCGTCGTCCTCGTCATCGGGTTCATCGCGTGGATCCAGGACCCCGCGTACGGGCTCCGCGACTTCGCGATCCTGTTCGTCGAGGAGATCGGCATCGGCGCCGTCGTCGGCGTGGCGGTCGGCGCCGCCTCGGTGTTCGCGTTCCGCAAGGCCCGGCTGGCGACCGGCGGGCTGTACCCGGTGGCCTCGCTGGCCACCGTCGGCATCGCGTACGGCCTCGCCGACCTGCTGCACGGGTCCGGGTTCCTCTCGGTCTACCTCGTCGGGCTGGCCCTCGGCTCCGGCTCGATCCCGGGCCGGCAGACGATCGTCACCTTCCATGACGGGCTCGCGTGGGTCGCGCAGCTCGGGGTCTTCCTCATCCTCGGCCTGCTGGTCTTCCCCAGCCAGCTGCCCGAGTACGCGCTGCAGGGCACCGCGCTGGCGCTCGTCCTGTGCTTCGTGGCGCGTCCGGCCGCCGTCTTCATCGCGACGGCGTTCTCCCGGCTGCCGGTGGGGGAGACCGTCGTGCTCGGGTGGGCGGGCCTGCGCGGCGCCGTCCCCGTCGTGCTCGCCACGTTCCCGGTGATCGAGGGCATCCCCGAGGCCGTCGACTACTTCAACATCGTCTTCTTCATCGTCCTCTTCAGCACGATCCTCCAGGGGACGACGTTCCTGCCGCTGGCCGCCCGGCTGAAGGCCACGGCGAACGAGGATCCGCTGGCCCGGCCGGTCACCGAGATCGGCTCGATCCGCCAGCTCGGCGCGGACATGATCGAGGTGCGCGTGCGCGAGGGCGACGCGTGCGTCGGGCACCGGGTGCGCGACCTCGGCCTGCCGCGGGAGGCCCTCGTCAACGTGCTCGTGCGGGGCGACAAGGCGCTGCCGCCGCGAGGGTCGACGCGGCTGGAGGCCGGCGACCGGCTGCACATGGTCGTCCGGCGCGAGACGGTCGGCGACCTCGAGCCGATCATCCAGCGCTGGCGCACCGGTCCGGTCGGCCCCGTCGGCCGGCCGCAGCGCATCCGCCCGGGGACCGCGCCGATCTTCACGTCGCGCACCTGGCGGGAGTCCGACGGCGACCCGCTCGAGCCCGTCGCCGTCCTCGGCCTGCCCGTCGTCGAGCGGCTGCGGCGCCGGTGGGACGTGCCGGGCGCCGTCGTCGTGCTGCAGGACGGGCGCCTGGCGGTGACCGGCCCGCGCATCGTCGTCGGGTCCCGGGACCAGGTGCTCGACTACGCGCGGCGGATCCTGCGCCAGATGCCCGAGGACCGCGAGGACGAGCGCGCGTGGTGGCGCGACGTGCTCGCGGAGGCTGCGCGGTAGCCGCTCGCGCTATGCCGCGCTGCGCGAGGGCTGGGGGTCCAGGCGCTGCCGCGTGCGCGACTTGCCCTCGCCCGCGACCCAGCGCTCGACGCCGAACCAGCTGAGCGCCGCGAGCGCCAGGGAGATCACGACGACGTACAGGTAGGCCAGCCAGGGATTCTCGGGCCACTGCTCCTGCAGGCGCAGGACGTAGAGCACCGGCATGTGCCAGAGGTAGAAGCCGTAGCTGACGATCCCGATCCAGCGCAGCGGCCCGGCGCTGAGCAGCTTCGGCGAACGCTCGGCGAGCGCGACGATGATGAAGCCGAAGCCGATGCCGGCCGGGAAGTCGAGCAGGACCTTGCCCCAGAAGCCCGTGCCGTCGTGGTGCCACCACCCGTTCCACAGCACGAGGGCGCTGCCGGCGACGAGCAGTGCGATCCGCCCGGGGCGCCCGATCGTGCGCCCGTACGTGAGGGCCGCGGCGGCGATGCCGCAGGCGAACACCGGCAGGAACGCGGGCAGCGACGTGGTGACGGTGCGGGGCCACGCGTAGACCGCCGCGAGGTAGTTGAAGACCAGGCCGGCGACCATCATCACGCCGGCCACCGCGACCGCCGCCGGGCGTCCGCCGCGGCGGACGGCCTGGATGACCATCCAGCCGAAGACGGGGATGAGCGCGTAGAACGTGATCTCGACCGCGAGCGACCACGTGGGCGGGTTCAGCAGCGACCGCGTGTCGTCGAAGTAGTTCTGCAGGAAGAGGGCGAAGTACGGCAGGTCGCCGAGTTCGGCCTCCCGGCGATGGCCCGTCCCGTGCAGCAGGATGTACGCGCCGACCAGCGCGAGCCAGTAGGCGGGCAGGATCCGCGCGGCGCGCTTGCTGAGGTACTTCCGGACCGACGGGTCCGGCCGGCGTTCGACGGCGGCGCGGACCCACGGCAGGATCACGAGAAATCCCGACATCACGAAGAACGACATGAGCGCGACGCGCAGCTCCCCGATGACGGAGTCCAGCATGGTGTCGCGCATGCCGGGCTGATTCGCGCCCCCGTACATCCACGCATGGACGAGCACGACGGCCAGAGCCGCCGCGCCGCGAAGTCCGTCGAGTCCGTGTGCGCGGTTCATAGGGGAGCGAGGGGTCTACCCGGTCCTTCGCGCAGACATGCTGGCAGACCGCTGAGCGCTGCCTGAGAGCGGGGTGCTCTGCGCCTGACCGCGTGCTCACTGTCACAAAGTTGTTACAAAGTCTGCGGATCGAGTAGTGTCCATAACGCCTCCCCCGGCGCGACGTCCCCTCCCACCACCCCAGAACGCGGGGTGTGGGTGAGCATCGGTAGGGTGGCCGCCCGCCA
>SYBY01000160.1 GCA_005788585.1 Actinomycetota bacterium
CTCCGAGGCCGCGTTCGTCGGCGCGGGGATCGGCGCGGCCATGGGCGGGATGCGCCCCATCGTCGAGGTCATGACGGTGAACTTCAGCCTGCTCGCGCTCGACCAGATCGTCAACAACGCCGCGACGATCCCGCACATGTCCGGCGGGCAGGTCCAGGTGCCGCTCGTCGTGCGGATGACGACCGGAGCCGGGCGGCAGCTCGCCGCGCAGCACTCCCACAGCCTGGAGGGCTGGTACGCGCACGTGCCCGGACTGAAGGTCCTCGCTCCGGCGACGGTCGCCGACGCGCGCTGGATGCTCGGTCCCGCGCTGGCCGACCCGAACCCCGTCATCGTCTTCGAGCACGGGTCGTTGTACAACCGCGAGGACGCGATCGGCGAGGAGGACGCGGCCGCGGACATCACCCGTGCGGCGATCCGCCGGCCGGGCCGCGATCTCACGCTCATCGCGTACGGGCAGTCGGTGTGGACGGCGCTGGAGGCGGCCGAGGTGCTCGCGACCGAGGGGGTCGAGGCCGAGGTGCTCGACCTGCGGGTGCTGCGGCCACTCGACACGGACGCCATCGTCGGCTCGGTCACGCGGACGCACCGCGCGGTGGTCGTCGACGAGATGTGGCGGACCGGCAGTCTCGCCGCCGAGGTCAGCGCGGTGCTCACCGAGCAGGCGTTCTACGAGCTCGACGCGCCCGTCGGACGGGTGTGCACCGAGGAGCTGCCGATCCCGTACGCCGGCCACCTCGAGCAGGCGGCGCTGCCGAACACCGCGAGGGTGCTCGCCGCGGCCAGGGAGGCGGTGGCCGGCGATGGGTGACTTCCTGATGCCGACGCTCGGCGCCGACATGACCGAGGGCAAGATCGTCACGTGGCTCGTGGGGCCCGGGGACGAGGTGCATCACGGCGACATCGTGGCGACGGTGGACACGTCCAAAGCGGAGATCGACGTGGAGATCTTCGAGGACGGCGTCGTCGAGGAGCTGCTCGTCGGGGTCGGCGAGAAGGTGCCGGTGGGCACGCCGCTGGCGCGGATCGCGGCCGTCGGAGCCGAGCGCGAGCCGGTCACTCCGGTCGCTCCGGCCGCGCCGCCGCCCCCGCCCCCGGTCCCGGCCCCGGCGATCGCTGCGCCCACCTCGGCGCCCGCGTCCGCGCCGTCGCCCACCCCGCCCGCGTCGACCGACGGACACCGGACGCGCATCTCACCGCTGGCGCGCCGGGTCGCCGCGGACCTCGGCGTCGACCCGCGGACCGTCACCGGAACCGGGCCGCACGGGTCTGTCGTCCGCGCTGACATCGAACGCGCCGCAGGGAAGACCGCCGCACCGCCCGCGCCGGCCCCCGAGCCGCCGCCACCACCACCGGAGGCACCCGATCGCGCCGCGGCGATGCGGCAGGCCATCGGGGCGCTCATGTCGCGGTCCAAGCGCGAGATCCCCCACTACCACCTCGCCCTCGACATCGACCTGCACCGCACCGAGCAGTGGCTGACCCGCCACAACGAGGACCTTCCGCTGGCCCAGCGCCTGACCGCCGCGGGCGTCCTGCTGGCCGCCACCGCGCGCGCCGCGGCACGGCACGCCGACATGAACGGCCACTACGCCGACGGCGCGTTCTCGCCGGCCGACGGCGTCCATCTCGGGGTCGCGATCTCACTGCGCGGAGGCGGACTCCTCACCCCGGCGATCAAGCACGCCGACACCCTGGCGCTGGAGGACCTGATGGCCCGTCTGCGCGACGTCGTCCAGCGCGCGCGCACTGGCGGGCTGCGCGCCTCCGAACTGGCCGCCCCGACGCTGACCGTCACCGACCTCGGCGACCGGGGCGTGGACCTGGTCCACGGCGTGATCTATCCGCCGCAGGTCGCGCTGGTCGGGTTCGGCGCGGTGCGGCCCCGGCCATGGGCCGACGGTGACGCGCTCGCCGTGCGCCCGGTCGTGACGGCCACGCTGGCTGCCGACCACCGCGTCAGCGACGGACACCGCGGCGCGCTGTTCCTGCGAGACATCGGGCGCCTCGTTCAGGCACCGGAGGAGCTGTGAGCGACGACCTGCGCACCCTGATCATCCAGGCGCTCGTCGAGGTCGCGCCCGAGATCGACCCCGGCGACGTCCGCGACGACGAACCGGTGCAGGAGCAGTTCGATCTCGACTCGATGGACTTCCTCGCCTTCCTCGAAGGGGTCGCGGCGCGCACCGGTGTCGAGATCCCGGAGCGCGCCTACCGCGACGTCGAGACGATCCGCGGGTGCGTGACGTACGTTGCCGGAGCCGGACACGCCTGACCGATCGCCGTGACAGACCTGCTTCACCAAAACGGGAGTCCAAGGTATGGTGGGTCAGTCTCCGGACCGCACGATGCGCGAACACCAGTACCAGCAACTTCTCTCGGTCGGGAGGACACTCGTCGAGACCGTCGAGCCGGAGCGCGTCCTCGAGCGGCTCCTCGACGTGGCTCGCGACGTCACGGGGGCGCAGTACGCGGCGCTGGGGGTCCTCGACCCGTCGCGCGTGCGCCTGAGCCGCTTTCTCACCTCGGGCATCGATCCTGCGGAGCGCGAGCGTATCGGCGAGCTGCCGCAGGGGCGGGGGGTGCTGGGCGAGCTCATCAGGCATCCCGAGCCTTTGCGCCTCAACAACGTCGGCGAGCATCCGAGCTCCTACGGCTTCCCTCCCGGGCACCCGGAGATGTCGTCCTTTCTCGGGGTCCCGGTCGTGATCGCCGGCGAGCCGTACGGCAACCTCTACCTGACCGAGAAGGCCGGTGGCCCGTTCGACGCCGATGATGAGGAGGCGACGATCATCATCGCGGAGTGGGCCGCCGTCGCGATCCAGAACGCGCGGCTGCACGACGACGTGACCCAGCGCAAGAACGAACTCGAGCGCACGGTCAGCACGCTGGAGACCACCACGTCCATCGCAAAGGCGCTCGCGGGCGAGACGGACCTCGACCGGGTGCTCGAGCTCATCGCCAAGCGCGGGCGCGCGGTCGTCGACGCGCGCCTGCTGCTCATCACCCTGCTCACGCCGGACGGCGTGGCCGTCGCTGCGGCGGCGGGCCAGGGAGCCCGGGAGGTGCGAGATCTCACGATCCCCGAGCGCGACTCCGCGACGGCCCAGGTCCTCGCGTCGCGCAAGCCGCTGCGCATCACCCACCACGACGCGGTCCCGATCGTCCGCGCGAGCGGCGAGCTCGCAGGCCAGGAGCACGAGACCGCCCTCGTCGTCCCGCTGATCTTCCGCAACCGGGGCATCGGCGCTCTCGCGGCGCTCGACTGCATGTCCGGCACTGCGTTCACCTCGGACGATGAGCGGCTGCTCGAGGCCTTCGCCGACAGCGCCGCAACCGCCGTCGGCACCGCCCAGACGGTCACCGTCGAGCAGCGCCGGCGGGCGATCCGCGCAGCCGAGGGCGAGCGGCGCCGGTGGGCCCGTGAGCTGCACGACGAGACGCTCCAGGAGCTGGCGGCGCTGCGACTGTCGCTCTCGCTCGGGCAGCGCGCCGGCTCGGTCGAGGAGCTCCGCACCGCGATGCGCAGCGCGATGGGCGATCTCGACGAGCGGATCAGCTCACTGCGCGCGCTGATCGCCGACCTGCGCCCGCCGGCGCTGGACGAGCTGGGTGTGGAGTCCGCGATCGAAGGTCTGGTCCGCCGGGTCGAGAGCCGCGGTCTGGAGATCGACCTGACGATGGACCTCGCCTACGAGCGCGGTGATGCGCACACGCGGCACACGGCCGAGCTGGAGGATGCGATCTACCGCCTCGTGCAGGAGGCGCTGACGAACGTCGTCAAACACGCGGACGCCAGCGCCGCGCGCGTGCTCCTGCGCGAGGACGCGGCCCACATCGAGCTCGAGATCACCGACGACGGGCGCGGATTCACCGCCGATGACGTCGGGGAGGGGTACGGGCTCATCGGGATGCGTGAGCGGGTCGAGCTGCTCGGTGGGACGCTCGACGTCGGTCCCCGCCCGCGTGGTGGCACGTGTGTCCACGTCTGCCTGCCCGGCGAGCCGCGTGGTGCAGGGCTCACGCCGCACGCCGCATCGTCCTGACGCGACTACGGAGAACCACGGACGGCGGTCAGCGCTCAGCGCCGATGTGGGGGCGTCCTGACCCACCTACTGTTCGGTGCAATGGATGGGCGATCTTTGGGTGGAGCGCCGACGTTCCTCGTCGGCATCGACGGCAGTGGGCCGGCGCTCGCCGCTGCGCGCTTCACCGCGGCCCTTGCGGAGGCCCGCGGCGCGGACGTCATGCTCGCGTCCGTGTACCCGCAGGACGCATCGCCCACGGCAGCGCGCATGGGCGTCGACGATGTGGACGTCAAGGGTGCCCGCCGGGCCGTGCACGCCGCGTCGTCGCCCGGTCGTGGGTTGCACGAGCTGGCCGAGCGTGAGCACGCGGACATGGTCGCCATCGGCGCGCCGCATCGGTATGGCGTCGGGCGGCTGAAGCCCGGAGGAGTCGCGGACCTGCTCCTGCACGGCACCGGCCGCCCCGTCCTGGTGGTGGGCTCCGACCTTCCCGCCGACGGGGTGCGGACCGTGGGCGTCGCGCACGCCGGTGACCCCGAGGGCGACGCGGCGCTGGCCGCGGGCGCCGCGTGGGCGGATGACCTCGGCGCCGAGCTCCGGCTCGTCAGCGTCGTCGAGCCGGGGCTCGCCGGTCCGTCGGCGCCCGACGAGCTCCGCGAGGGACGGCGCGTGGAGCGCCAGCATCGCCTCGCGGCACTCGCCCGTCGCCTCCCGAGACCGCCGCGATCCCACGCGCACGCGGTCGTCGCGCATCCGGGGCAGGCGCTCGTTCGCGAAGGGGACGACGTCGACCTCCTCGTCCTCGGATCGCGGGGGTACGGACCCCCGGGGAGCGTCCTGCTCGGCACCGTCTCCCGTCGCGTCGTGGCCCACGCGCGGTGCCCGGTCCTCGTCGTCCCGCGCGCGGCGTCCGAGGCCCAGGTCGCCGTCGCCTAACCGCTCCGGGGGCCGGCCGGGATGATCCGGGCGGTTGGGCTGGGGAAGTGCACGACGATGTGCTCCTCGTCCCACTCGACGCGGTAGTGGCGGTGGCCGGGCTGCCCGAGCACCTCCAGGATGAGCCCGCGCCGGGGCGGGCCGTCGACGGTGCGCTCCTCGATCCAGTCGCCGGCC
>SYBY01000161.1 GCA_005788585.1 Actinomycetota bacterium
CACCGGCGTCACGAGCACGCACAGCGCCAGAGCGCAGGCGATGATCACTCGCGACATGCGACGGCCCACGCTACCTCCCTCGCCGGGCGGCACACGGACTCCTCCGCCCGAATGGTGGATTTCCGTTGCGATCTTGTGCGGGGAAGCAGCACTTTTTGCGCTTGGGGTCCGATCTGCGCTAGTTGGCACGTTGGCGCTCCTCGCTCCGGGATTCGCGCTGTGCGGCCTGCTGCCTGCACCCGTGCGCGCCATCCCGCTGGCGCGCTGGGCGGCGGCCCCGATCCTCGGGTTCGCGGCGGTGACGGCGTTGCTGATCACCATCTCGTGGATCGGCCTGCCGCTCGGAGGTTTGAGTGTGCGGCTCGTGCTCGTGGCGGTGGTGATCGCGGGCGTCGCGACCTGGCCGCGCGACGCGGTCCGGGTCCCGTTCACCCGCGCGGACGCGCTGGAGGCCGGCGGGCTGCTGGCGATCGTGGCCGGCGGGATCGCGCTCGCGGCCCTCGTGATCGGGGAGCGGCCGGTGCCGGGCAACGACTGGGCGAAGTACCTCCTGTACGCCGACGAGATCCGCCGCCAGGGCGAGCTGCTCATCGACAACCCGTTCTGGATGCTCGGCGTCCCGTTCCGCGAGGACCCCGCCGTGCCTGCGGCCTACGGGTCCATCCTGCTCCTCGCCCGGGTGCCGGCCGGCGCGCTGGCGCAGGGGATCGTCGTCTTCAGCGTGCTGCAGGCGCTCGCGGTCTACGCGTACGTGCGCGGGTCCTGGCCCGAGCGGCGGATGACCGCGCTGCTCGCCGCCGCGCTGCTGGCCGCCGTCCCTGCCAGCCAGGACATCCTCGGCTGGCACGGCCTGGCGAACCTCGCGGCGCTGGCGCTGCTCGGCCTGCTGCTCGCGTACCTCGCGGCGCTGACGACCGAGCGGCCCGACGGCCGGGCGACCGTGGGGCTGGCGATCGTGCTCGCCAGCCTGGTGGCGACCCACCGGCTGACGGCGGTCATCGGCGGGATGGTGCTGGCCGTCGTCGTGGCGGTGGCGTTCCTGACCGGCCGCCGGTTCGCACTGGGCGCCGCCGCCCGCGCGATCGGACTGGCGCTGGTCCTGGGGATCGGCGTGCTGGCCGACGTCTACGCCCGGCAGAAGACCTTCGGCGGCACGCTGCCCGCCGACGCGTACGAGAACACGCGCGTGAACCTCGAGCTCGCGATCCGTGACCTGTCCTGGGTGCTGACGGGCGCCACCGTCGTGGGCCTCGTCGCCCTGGCGGTGACGCGGCGGCTCGACCGGGCGCTGTGGCCGGCCGTCGCGCTGTTCGTCATCTGCTGCGCGCTGGGCTACGCGTATCTCGTGCATCTGCCCCTCTACTACGCGCGGGTGGTCTTCTACCTGCCGCTGGCGATGGCGCCGATCGCCGCGGTGGCCGCGTGGAAGCTGCTGCGCCCGGCCCCGGTGGCGGCGATCGCGAGCGTCGCGGCCGTCGCGGTCATCGTGGCGGGCTCGATCCCCCAGGCCCGGAACGTCGAGCGGTTCTACTCCTTCGCCTCCCCCGTCGCCCTGCGCGGGCTCGACGCGCTGGACGCTCAGCTCCGGCCCGGCGAGGTCGTGGTCACCGACCGCTGCTGGAGCTTCCTGTCGACCTGGCTGCTGCGCACCCGGACGCTGCCTGCCCTGGAGCCGCAGGACATCCAGCCGAAGGCCGAGCTCGTGCGGGCACGGCAGGCGCGGGCGATCCTGGACGGGACGCCGGAGGGCCGGCGCCTGCAGCGCGAGCTGGGCGTGCGCTACGCGGTGGTCGACCCGACGTGCCCGGACGCAGCGGGCAACGTGTACCCGCCCCCGCTGGGCGGCGAGCCGGAGTTCGCGAGCCAGCGGTTGGCGATCGTGCGGCTGCCTTGATCATCGAGGCCGCCGGCGAGCGCCCTCCGCCGGGGGTGTGAGCATGTCGAGCCGTGTGGGGACGCGCAATGCGCACACCCCACCCCGTCGGCTCAGCCGCCGGCCGGCGCGGGCGCCGGGCCGTCCCCTTCGGTGCCCGCCTCGTCCTTCGCCTGCTTGGTGAACACCCGCGTCAGCACGATGCCGAACGCGAGGAAGACGAACCCGAGCCACGACGGCGCGTCACCGGTGATGAACACGATCGCGCCGATGACCGTGAGCCACGGCGCCAGCTGCGCGTACATCTCCGCGATCGGCGGGACGCGGACGTCCTCGCCCTGCGCGCGGGCGCCGAGGGCCTCCAGGCGCTGCGGGTACCAGATGGTGAACTGCGCGGCGATGATGAGCGGGAGCGTCTGGATGACCCAGCCGGTCCAGATGTTGTTGGAGTCGTCGAGCACCGCGTCGCCGTACAGGCCCGACAGCGCCTCGATGCCGAACGCGATGGCCCACGCCCACGTGATGATGTAGTTCGCACGCAGGAAGTGCGGGTTGTCCCACTCCTCCGGCGGCGCCGACTCCTTCGCATAGGCGAGGGTGAACGGCCGGCGGATGATGATCGAGCCGAGCACGAAGACGACCAGCGCGGTGTTCGCCAGCTCACCGCCCCACAGCTCGAGCCAGTCCAGTGTCCCCTGGCTGGCGAACGCGATGACGACGGCCAGGATGCCGAAGTAGGCGACGTCCGAGAACTCCAGGGCCTTCGGCTTGCTGCCACGCATGACGCCGAGCACCACGACGGTCAGCGCGGTGACGAGCGCGAGGATGGCGGCGATCTCCAGCCGGTTCTCCCCTTCGACGAGGGAATAGACGATCCACGGAGAGAGCCCTACCAGGGGATTCGAAAGGATCTTGTCGAGCATGTCGCCGTTCTCGTCGGGGTGTATACAGCCGAGGTTTCCGATCATATGATCGGAACGGATGCCTGAACCTGGAGCGCTGGGACTGACCTTTCGGGAACTCGGTGACGGTCCCCCACTGCTGCTGCTCAACGGCTATGCGGCCACGAAAGACGACTGGGACCCCGGGTTCCTCGAGGCCCTCGGCGGCGCCTCGCGCGTCATCTGTCCCGACCATCGCGGGATTGGCGGGTCACCCGCGCTGCCCGGCGAGACGACGATCGCCGCGATGGCCGCCGACGCGCTCGCCCTCGCCGACGCGCTGGACCTCGAGGCCTTCGATCTCGCCGGATGGTCGATGGGCGGGATGGTCGCCCAGGAGATCGCGGCGACCGCACCCGAGCGGGTCGGACGGCTCGTGCTGCTGTCCACCGACCACGGCGGACCCGACGCCGTGCTCGCGGACCCTGCCGTCTGGACGCGGCTCATCGACCACGGCGGCAGCCCGCGCGAACAGGCCACCCGTCTGCTGAGCCTGATCTTCCCGCCCGAGCTCGGGGCGGTCATCGACGAGCAGTTCGGCGAGATCGTTGCCGCGGCCCGCGCCGCGCTGCCCGAGGAGACGCTGTTCGCCCAGGAGCGGGCGATCGACGCGTGGCACGCCGCGCCCCACGGCGAGCGCACCGCCCGGATCACCGCGCCCACCCTGGTCGCCGCGGGCACCGAGGACGTCGTGATCCCGCCGGCGAACGCCGGGCTGCTCGCCGGTGCCCTGGCGGATGCCCACGCGCAGACCTTCCCCGGCGGCGGGCACGCGTTCATGGCGCAGGTGCCGGTGGACCTCGCGGCAACGATCAACGGCTTCCTCGGCCGGTGACCGCGACCGATCAGCGGGCCCGCAGCACCTTCTTCGACGTCGTCGCCCGCGCGGTCAGGCTCGGCACGCCGAGCTGCGCATCGGCGGCGCGCGACAGGATCACCCGGTCGCCGGCGCGCAGGCGGCGCTTCAGGGTCACGTTCGACACCTGGCCGCCACGCAGCGTCACGAACCGCAGGCGCTTGGCCTTCTTCGCCTTCTTCGGCTGCACGCTGATGGCGAAGCGCAGCGACCGCTTCGGCGACGGTGGGCACGTCAGGCGCGCGCGGACCTTCGTGCGCTTGGCCTTGGAGGATGCGCCACCGAGGACCCGGGTCTCGAGCTTCCAGTCGCAGCCCTCGGTGCCCGCGGCGTCCGCACCGCCGATCGATGCCGTACGCGCCACGAGCCTGGGCAGCTTCTTCTTCGGCTCAGCCCTGTTGGCCAGCACGACGCGCTCGCCGCGCCGCAGCTTCTTCGGCAGGGTGAACATCGACGTCTCCCCCGGCCGCAGGGTCACCGTGCGCACCCGCTTGGAGCGCTTGCCGCGCTGCACCGACAGCGTGAACCTCGACGACTTGGCGGTGGTGCGGCAGCCCACGCCGGTCTTCAGGGTCGCGCGTTTCGGACGGGCCGAGAGGACCTTCGCCGTCGCCTGCCAGCGGCACGTCGCCGCGGCCTTCTTGGTCGACGCTGCCGACGCGGCGGCGGAGGGGACGAACGGCAGCGGCTCCTCGACGATCCGGCACAGGCCGGGCGGGGGCGTGCCCTGGGCGCGCGGGACGGTGCAGCGGTAGCGCTGGGAGGCGGCGATGTTGCGGATCTCGCTGATGACCTCGAACTCCCAGACGGGCGGGCCGTTCGGGATGCAGACCACGCTCTCGCCGAACGCGTTGACGTAGCCCGGCGCCTCGCGGCCGTCGGCGGTCGTCAGGTACGTGAGGGCCGCCTCGATTGGGTTGCCGTCGTAGGTCGTCAGGCCCTTCACGCAGGTCGGGCTGATGTGGTCGATCTGGAGGTCGAGCGGCAGCAGGCTGCTCTTCGGCGTCTGCCCCGTGCCGCAGATCACGATGCCGTGGTCCTGCCGTGCGCGCCACCGCAGCGAGGCGCGCATCAGCGCGGCGCCGGTCACGTTGGGTGACCCGTCGGCGATGCGCAGGACCCCCATGAAGCCCTCGGAGATCGGCTCGCGGTTCGTCTCCGAGGCGACGATCGTGTAGACCTGGAAATCGCGAACGTCACAGTCGCTGCGAGCCAGGGCGTCGCCGGTCAGCGACTGCGTGGCCGCGCGCGCGGCGTCGCTGACCAGCCCCGAGTCGGCCAGGCCGCCGCCGCGCCCGAACGTCACAGGCTGGCCGGTCTCGGTCAGCCAGATGGGCAGCGCGCCGTCACCGACCTCGCGCAGCGTCGCCCGCATGGTCCGGACGAGCGCGATGATCGCCGGCGCGTTCGGCGCGTACGGGTGGAAGCCGACCCCGTCGATCAGGCCCAGCGCACCGGCCGCGTACAGCTGGCGGGTGTAGGCGGCGAAGTTCTGCCACCCCAAGCTCGCCAGGAGCCTCGCGGACGGATCGGCCGCATGCAGCGCGTCGTGGACCGGCCGCAGCGCCGCCACGTACTCCGCCGGATCAGGACCGCCGGTCCAGAAGATCGAGGAGTTCGCCTCCGTCCACAGCTCGTACTCGTGGACGGGCATCGCCGGCACATCGGGGTTCTCGCGCCAGAACGTGCCGTCCGGGCCGTAGCGGCGAGCAAACGCCGCGGCGAAGGCCGCGAGGTCGCCGTAGTGGGACGGGTGCAGTGCGGTACCCGCACGGGCCGTCCAATCCGGGGCATGCGAGAGCACCGGCACCATCCGGATGCCACGTGACGCGAGCAGGCGAGCCTGATGATCCATCGACGAGCGGGGATCCCACGGCCGGCTCCACGTGTACCGGCGCACGCCCCCGATGGGGCGATTGGGCTCGGCGTAGCGCCAGTGCGCGTCGATCCGCGCACGGGTCATCCCCCCGTTCCGCATCTGGTCGAGGTACGCGCCCCAGCGCTCCGGGGCGATGAGGTCGAGCCGGAAGAGGGTCTGCACGTTCAGCCCGTAGTACTCCGGAGACGTGGACGCCTGGGACGTCGAGGCCGCGGCCAGACATGAGACACACGCCAAGGAGACGAGCGCAACGAGCCTGCGCAGCCGGAGGGTCGTTCTCGTCACCGCGCGTAGATTGCCGGATACACCGGCGGCTGTCACGGGGGCGCGCATGCCAAAACGGACTCCGGTCAGCCCTTCTTGCGCGCGGCAGTCCGAGACACCGTGGCCCGGCTCGTGATGCGCGGCGTGGCCCGCCGGGTGTCGCCGGTATGCAGGAGATTGATCCTGTCGCCGCGCTTGAGGCGCGCCTTCACGATGAACTCCTGCTCGCGTCCCGTCGAAAGTGTGACCGTTCGCACACGACTGGCCTTCGTCTTGCCCTTCCGCAGGACGGACACCGAGAACTTCAGGCGCTTCGCCCCCGGCGGGATGCACGCCACCCGGATACGAACCTGCGAGCGCGCGCGCTTGCGCCGGACCACCCGCGTCTCGACCTTCCATTCGCAGCCCTCGGCCCCGTCGCCGACAGCTCCGCCGATGGTCCGCGCGGTTGCCGTCAACGCGGGAACGCCGGTCTTGGGGTCCGCAGGATGCGTGATGACGACGCGGTCGTTGGCGCCGACGCGGCGCGGCAGCGTGAAGGTCCGCATGGTCCCCTGAGGAACGGTCACGCGGCGGAGGGTCTTGCCAGCCTGGGTCTTGCCGCGCTCCCGGACGGCGATGGCGAACGGTACGCGGGCCGCCTTCGGCGCGCAGCTGAGCGCCGCGCGCACCTTCGCGCGCGCGCCACGAGCGCCCAGCACCTTCGGCTTCAGGCTCCAGCGGCATCCGGCACCCGGCGGCTCGGGCGTGACGTCGGTGGCCTGCGCCACGACGATGCACGGCCCGTCAGGCACCGGGCAGCGATACGTCGGCGACGCCGCGACGTCCTCGATCTCCGCCCGGACGTCAAAGGACCAGATCGGGGGGCCGTCGGGAATGCAGACCTCGCCCTTGCCGAACGCGTCGACCTCGAAGCGCGACGTGCGTCCGTCCGCGGTGCGCAGCACCAGCGAGGCGGCTTCGATGGGGTGTCCCTCGTACGCGACGACGCCGGTCGCGCACGTCGGCTTCGGATGCTCGATCTGCAGACCCAGGCCCAGGAGGCTGGGGGCCGGCGTCGCGCCGTCTGCGCACAGCACCAGGCCGGAACGGGGCCGGGCCCGCCAACGCTGCGCGGCTGCGAACAGCGCCGCCCCGGTCGCGTTCGGACGGGCGTCCGCGACCCGCAGCACGCCCATGAAGCCCTCGCCGATGGGCTCCAGAGCCGACTCGCTACCCACGAGCGTGTAGACCTGGAAGGCTCCGACCCCGCAGTCGCTGCGGGCCAGCGCGTCAGCGGTGAGCGATTGCGTGGCCGCTCTGGCGGCGTCGCTGACGAGACCCCAACCGGCGCGCGGACCGCCCGGGCCGGTGTACGTCACCGGCTGCCCGGTCTCCGTGATCTCGATCGGGAGCCCTGGGTCGCCCACCGCCGCGAGCACGCGCCGCAGACGGACGGTGAGGTCGAGGATGGCCGGCGCGTGCGGCGCGTACGGGTGGAAGGCGATGCCATCGATGACGCCCCTGGCACCACGGGCGTAGAGCGCACGCACGAAGCCGTCGAACCCATCCCATCCCACGCTGGCCAGCACGCGAGCGCCCGGACTCGCCGACCGGATGGCGCCCGCGACCGCAGGGAACGCCGCCATGTAGGCATCCGCGTCCGAGCGCCCCGTCCACATGTTGGCCGAGTTGGCCTCGGTCCAGAACTCGTAGTCGGTCGGCGGCACCACGGGCAGGCCCGGGTTCTCGGCCCAGAAGGAGCCGGCGGACCCGTACCGGGCGGCGAACGCCCCGGCGAAGGCCGCGAGATCGGCGTAGCGCTCCGGTGCCACCCGGGTGCCGGTCCCGCGTGCCCACCCCGGCGGTGTGGCGATGACCGGCAGCATCCGGATGCCACGAGCCGACAACTCACGCGCGAGCAGGTCGAGCGACTTCGCCGGCGTGTCCGGCCGGCTCCACGTGTAGGTGTGCCGGCCGTCGGCCGTCGGCGCGGTCGGCTCGGCGAACTCCCAGCCCGCATCGACTCGCGCGACGCGGATCCCGCCCTGCGCCATGGCGTCGAGATACGGGCCCCAGCGCTCCGGGGGGATGAACCCGAGCTTGACCATCGGCTGCGCGTTGAGCCCGAAGAAGTCGGGGCCCGGCATGGCATGGGCCGGCGCGGCGGCACCGAAGCAGGCCGCGACCAGGGTGACGAGCGCGGCGACGGCGCGACGGACTGGGGACATCGATGTCATGTACGCCCGAACGGGGTGTCGGATGACACTTCTCTCGGATAGTGGTCCAGCGGGACCCCCGCAATTGACGGGGCGGTCAACGGCCGGCCGATGGACCCCACATGCCGGTCAAGGATGGCCAGCGGCATGTCAGGACGACCCCAGCCGCCCGACGCTTCACCCTGCTCGCGGTGCTCTGCGCGCTCTTCGCGCTGCCCGGCGCCGCGCAGGCCGCGACGCCCCCTGCCGGCTTTGCGGGCCTCGGCAACTGGTCGACCCCCAGCACCGCACAGGCCCAGCTGATGGGCCAGATCGGGATGCGCACCTGGCGCGCCGGTCTTGTGTGGAACTGGGTCGAGCCCAACCAGGGCGTGCGCAACTGGCATTACGTCGACCAGCTCGTCCGCGATGGCGCGACCAACAACTACGACGTCCTCCTTGCGCTGAACGGCTGCGCGCAGTGGGCCTGCGGCGCCACCCGGGTCGCCCCCGCCCAGGAGCCGCAGCTCTCGGCGTACCGCGCGTTCGTCGCGGCCGCCGTCCAGCGGTACGGGCGCGGCGGCGGGTTCTGGGCCACCAACCCGCAGCTCACGTACCGCCCGGTCAGCTGGCAGGTGTGGAACGAGGTCAACGCCGGCCAGGACTGGCCGAACCCCAGCGCCGCGTCGTACGCGTCGTTCCTCTCCGCGATCAGCTCCACCATCAAGAGCGTCGACCCGAGCGCGACCGTCTTGACCTCCGGCCTGACCGAGTACCCCGCGATCTCCTCGGGCGCGACGCTGACGAAGTTCCTCTCCGAGCTGTACGCGCAGCCCGGCTTCAAGGAGAGCTTCGATGTCCTCGCCGTCCACGGCTACGCCGAGAGCCCCGCGGGCGTGGTGCGGATCCTCGACACCACGCGCCGGATCGTCGCGCAGAACGGCGACGCCGGCCGGCGCATCTGGATCACGGAGATGGGCTGGAGCAGCGGCGGTCCCGCGCACCCGTTCACCGTTGACGAGGGCACACAGGCGCACTACTTCCAGCAGGCCTACGACACGCTGCTCGGCTGCCGTGCGCGCTGGAACCTCGACCGCGCCTACTGGTTCAGCCTGAACGACATCTCGTCCGCTGTCATGGGCGAAGCCGACTACTGGGGCCACCACACCGGCCTCTGGCGCGTCGACGGGTCGCACAAGCCGGTGTTCGGGGCGTTCGGGGAGTACACCGGCGAGAAGCCGCTGCCCGGTGGCCGCGGCGACGGGTGTGGCCTGCCCGGCGGCGCGCAGCTCGACACCAGTGCCGTCGACACCGTCATCACGAGCTCGCCGCAGATCATCAATGGCAAGGCCAGCCCGCGCGTGACCTTCACCGCGTCGCGCGAGGCACGCTTCGAGTGCTCGCTGGACTCGGCGCCGTGGACCCCCTGCCAGTCGCCGGTCAACGTCAAGACGACGCGCGAGGGAGGCCACGAGCTGGCGGTCCGTGCAATCGACACCGGCGGGATCGCCGACGCCACCCCGGCACGCGCCACGTGGATGCTCGACCTCACGCCGCCCGACACGAAGCTCACGCGCCGGCCGCCGCCCAAGGCGCCGAAGACGAACAAGGTGCGCTTGCAGTTCAAGGGCACCGACGCCACCGGCGTCGCGTCCTACCAGTGCCGTCAGCGCGCGACCAAGACCGTCACCCGCACCGTGAAGGCGTCGGCGGCTCAGCGCAAGAAGGGCAAGAAGACGAAGAAGGTCACCCGCACGGTCACGGTCTCCTCGTCGTGGAAGCCGTGCAAGAGCGGGTCGCTGCAGAAGCTGACCGGCCGCGGGTTCAAGCGCCTGCAGGTCCGCGCGGTGGACAAGGCCGGGAACATCGACCCCGCCCCCGCCCAGGCGGGCGTCACCGTGAACCTCGCGTGCCTGCGCGATGCGGCCAAGAAGGTCAAGGGCAAGAAGAAGTCGGCCTGTAGGACGCCTGCGAAGAAGCAGGGCGCCAAGAAGCAGTCCAGGCGCTAAGACGGCGCGTCGCCGCCATGCTGCCACTTGGTGAAAGATCGCTCGACCTCTAAACTGACTATTGATGCTCGCTAACCCGAAGGTCAGCGTCGTCCTCCCGTCGAGGGATCGCCCGGCGGAGGTTCGACGCGCCGTCGCGAGCGTGCTCGCCCAGACCTTCACCGACTGGGAGCTCGTCGTCATCGACGACGGTTCGGCTTCCGCGGCACGACTCGAGGACCTCGAGCAGCTCGACTGGCGGGTCACCGTGATGCGCAACGACGAGCCGGAAGGCGTCGCTCGCGCGCGCAATCGCGGTGTCGGGTCGGCTCGGGGCGAGTGGATCGCGTTCCTCGACGATGATGACGTCTGGCATCCCAGCAAGCTGGAAGTCCAGCTCGCCCGCGCGAGAGACACCGGTGCATCGTTCGTGTATACGGCCGCAACGGTTATCGATGGGGACCGGCGCGTGTACGTCCAATCCGCGGTTCCGGACGACGTCTACGCTCGCATGCTCACGCGCGACAGCATCGTCCGCTCGCCGTCGACCGTCCTCGTGCGCCGGGACAACCTGATCGCAGTCGGTGGCTTCGATTCGCGCCTGTCAGTCGTAGCTGACTGGGAACTGTGGCTGCGGCTGTGTCCCGATGCGCTCGTCGCGTCCGTACCCGAGCCTCTCACCGGCATCATCGAGCACCCGGGCAGCATGCAACTCACGATGGTTGACCGCATTGGCGCGGAGCTCGAGCTCGTGGCTGCCCGGCACCCCGCCGCGCAGGACGCCCGCGCCATCCGCAGGTGGCGTGCACAGAAACAGTGGACGGCGCAGCGCACCGCGCGTCACGCAGCTTCGTACGCCTGGGAGGCCCTGCGGTGCCACGGCGTGCGCGGAACCATCCGTCAGGCGTTCCGGCATTGGCAGTGGGGGCACGTGACTGCGCCCGACTGGGTCCAGTCGCAGGTTGATGCAGCGCAGCACCGTACGGATCACCGGGGCGTACGGGATCCGTTAGACGATCGTCTGCACCGTGCCGCCGTCGGCTGACCAGGCCGCGCCGGTCACCGCGCTCGCGCGTGACGACGCGAGGAAGACGATCACCGACGCGATCTCCTCAGGCGTCGCGAAGCGCCCGAGCGGCACGCCCTTCGCCTTCTCCTCGATCACCTCGTCGCGCGTCTTCGCCCCGCCGCTGGCCTCCGCGATCTGATCGGCCAGGCCGTCCGCGCCGGTCCACAACTCGCTGCTGACCGGCCCGGGTGCGACGGCGTTGACCAGCACGCCGTCCTTCGCGTACGCGTCGGCGAACGTGCGCGAGAGCGACAGCTGCGCGGCCTTCGACACCGAGTACGCCGCGTTGTTCAGCGACGGGCGCTTGCCCGCGCTGCTCGTGACGTTGACGATCCGCCCGCCGCCCGCCTGCGCCATGCGCGGCGCCGCCTCGCGCATGAGGCGCATGCTCGCCATGACGTGCAGGTCCCACTGCCCCTGCCAGTCGTCGTCGGTCAGCTCATGCAGCGGCCTCGTGAAGCTCGTCCCGGCGGGGTTGACGAGGACGTCGACGCTGCCGAGCTGCTCCACGCACGTCGCGACGATGAACGCCGCGGCGTCGGGGTCGGTGACGTCGGCGGCGAGGAAGTCGGTGTCCGGGCACGCCTCGCACGCCGCGCGCAGGCCGTCGAGGTCGCGGGCGACCATCAGCACGTGCGCGCCGGCGTCGCGCAGCAGTTCGGTGGTGGCCAGCCCGATGCCGCGGCTGGCGCCGGTGACGATGCAGGCCTTGCCGGTGAGCCCGAGGTCCATGGCGGCCATTCTGCCGCGCCGGCGGTGGGGGTGTGCGCATTCCGTGCGCTGTCAGCTCGCGAAATGCTCACACCCCGCCGTACCGCCGCGCGATCCGTGCCGCGCTCGCCCCATACCCACCGCCGAACAGCACGGCGTGGACCAGCAGCGGGAACAGCTGCCACAGCTCGACGCGGTCGCGCCAGCTCGCGGCCAGCGGCGCGACCTCCTCGTAGGCGGCGAGGCCGCGTGCGCCGAGCCCGCCCCCGAACAGCGCCAGCATCGCCAGGTCGACCTCACGGTGCCCGCCGTATGCAGCCGGGTCGATGAGCCAGGGGTGGCCGTCCGTGTCCGCCAGGACGTTGCCCGACCACAGGTCGCCGTGCAGCCGGGCCGGCGGCTCGGGCGGGCCGACGAGTTCGTCCATGCGCGCGCACACCGCCTCGACGGCCGCGGCACCCGCGCCGTCCAGCGCCCCGCGATCGCGCGCGGCGCCGACCAGCGGCAACAGCCGGCGCGTCGCGTAGAACGCGGCCCACGACGGCATCGGCTCGTTGGGCAGCACCACCGGGCCGAGCCGCATCCGCTGCGGACCTCCGAACCCCGGCGCACCCGCGCGGTGCACCAGCGCGAGCCCGCGCCCCAGCTCCTCCGCGTCGTGCGCCCCGCCGGCCTGCACCCACGCCAGGGCGAGGAACGTCTCCCCCACCGCCACGACCTCGGGAACCCGCAGCGCGCCCGGCTCGGCCAGCCAGCGCAGCCCCGCCGCCTCGGTGGCGTACTCCTCGGCGGGTGCGCCCGCGCGGGTCTTCACGAACAGCTGCCGGCCGTCGGCGAGCTCGACGGCGTAGGCGTCGTTCAGATCACCGCCGGCGACCGGTCGCTCGGCCACCACCGCACTGCCCGTCGCAGCGGCGAGCGCTACGGCACGCGGCCCGTCCGCCGGATGTCGTTGTGCCATGTCGGCACCTTGACATCCTCGACCCGCCCCGGGGTGTTCCAAACGAACAGCTCGCCCTCGCGGGTCGTGGCCGCGACCTCGACCTTCCCGTCCCCGTCCAGGTCGCCCACCGCCGGCGTCAGCAGCGTCCAGCCCGCCGTGAACTTCGGCCAGCCGGGCGCCTCCTGCCCGTTGGGCTGCCACGCGCCGACGTTCGACGTGTCGGTGGCGCCGAGCACGTCGGGCTCGCCGTCGCCCGTCACGTCCGCGACGGCGGGCGCCGTGATGAACGGCAGCCCCATCATCCGGCGCGGAAACTCGGGGTAGGTCTTGAGCGTCACGGCGCTCATCATCCGCATCTGGTTGTCCATCGAGATCCGCTGGCCGGGCAGCAGCAGCGACCCCAGCGACAGCAGCTCGGTGCCGCCGCTGACGTAGCGGTCACGGCCCTTGTGGCGGTAGGCCGACCCCGACACGGTGAACCCGATCGACGTCAGCCCGCGCAGCGGACTCGACGACCGGACGCCGGGCAGCATCAGGATCCGGGCCGCACTCGCGTTCAGCAGGCCGCCCATCTCGCGTGCCGCGGTGCCCGTGCCGGTCCCCGGGATCGGCCGGCCGTCCGCGTCGGTGCGGATCTTCGTCGGCTGGTTGAACACCGTCGGCTGGATGATCTCGTCGCGGCCGTCACGGTCGGTGTCGATCGCCGTCGCGTTGTCCCCGCCCTCGGTGATCCAGTCCTGCGCCGACCCGTAGTACGCGATTGACCCGGTGATCGTCGCCGGCCACCCGGGGACGAGCGCGCCCCCGGGGTGCGCGTTGCCGTCCGCCCAGAACGCCAGGACATAGAAGCGCGAGCCGAAGCCCAGCGCGCTGCGGTCGCCCAGGCCGAACTCCTGCGACTTGATGACGATCTCGGGCGGGCCCTTGCCATCGAGCTGCGCGATCGTCGGCGACGCCACGAGCTTGCGGTCGGTGACGTGCTGGAGCGGCGGCTGCGCCTCGGCGGCGGCCGGGATCTTCGCGTCGACCGGCCACCCGGGGACGTTCGACCCCGTCGCGTCGAAGCCGTAGAGCTTGCCGTCCCACGCGGCCTGGAGGATGTCGAGCTCCGACCCGCCCGGCAGGTCGACGAGCGTCGGCGAGCCGAACGTGCCGTGGCTCGGATCGCGGCCGAACGGCCGGTCCGGCGGCGGGACCGACTGCCCGGCGGACTGGAGGCCCACCGGCCGCGGCCACCCGTCGCGCAGCGTGCCGTCGTGCTCGAAGACGTAGACCCAGCCCGCCATCGAGCTGAAGACCAGCTCGAGGTCGCCGTCGCCCTCGAGGTCGCCGATGGCCGGCGGCGCGATCACGGGGTGGCGGGATTCCGGGATGCCGCCGGCCTTCCCTGCGGGCGTGTCGTCCAGGCCGAGGTCCATCGGCAGCGTGCGCGCGGGGAAGCCGGGCAGCTCGGTCCCGTCGGCACGCCGGGCGTGGATGAGCCCGCTCGCGTCGCCGCTGACGAGCTCCTGCTTGCCGTCCCCGTCGAGGTCGGCGAACGTCGGCTGCCCGTCGCTGCCCAGCCCGACGCGCTTGGGATAGCCCTCGCGCAAATCGGAGTCGTGGTGCACGGCGATCGCGCGGCGGTCCTCGCCGAGGTTGCCGTCCTCGTCGGTCGCGCGGACGCGCAGGGTGACGGTGTACTGCTCGGTCGTCCGCAGGTCGCCGCCCGACGTGGTGAGCGCCCGCCGCCAGACGGCCTCCGGGATGCGGTCGAGGTCGAGCTCGGCCAGCGTGCCGCGCACCCGGTCGGTCGCCGACCCGCGGGCCAGCACGGCGAACTCCGCCTCCGTCGGCTCGGGCCCGACGGCGTACTGGACCTCCCAGTAGATCCGCTCGGCGCGCCGCATCGCGATGTCGGCCTGGATGGGGACGACGTCGTCGCGGGTCGGGTCGAACCGCTGGTACCAGTCGGGGCCCAGGATGTCGGGCACCGGCGGGACCTTGCCCGCGTGCACCGCCTCCATGGCCTTGAAGACGTTGGGACGGCCGTAGCCGTACTGCAGGTTGAACGTCGCGCCCTTCTTGCCCGCGTAGTTGATCGCCTGCTGCTGGTCGATGTTCGACGCGGTCGCGCGGACGATCTCCTTGATCTCCCCCGCGTCGAGCGGGGCGCCGAGTGTGCCGTCCTCGACGGCGTCGAGCCCCGCCGCCGCCACGAGCCCCGCGACGCCCGCATGGACCGGCGTGACCTCGGAGGTCGTCCCGCCGCCGCCGGGCGCGCTGAACAGCGCGTGCGTCCCGAAGCTCGTGTAGTTCGACCGGTTGCGGAAGCTGCGCGTCAGGAGGTTCAGCGACCGGTTGGTGAACTGCCCGATCCAGTCCGGGACCACGCCGTTGCCGGGCCAGACACGCGGCCAGAACGCGCCGGCCTGGTGGTCGGCGGAGTTGAAGTCATTCGTCGCCATGACCACGACGACGCCGTGATCCCACGCGTACTGCAGGGCCGCGCGGACCAGCTCGGAGTAGCCCAGCTCGGCGACCTCCGTCGTGATGACCGTGGCGCCCGCGTCGACGGCGAAGTAGATCGCCCGGGCGAGCCGGTCGTCACGGACCAGCGCCTCGTCGGAGGTCTTCACCGGGATGATCGTGCACTTCGGGCAGACACCCACGCCGTCGTAGCCGTTGTCGGCCTCGCCGACGAGCTGGATCATCTGGTTGTTCGCGTGGTTGTACGTGCTCGACTCGGTCTGCGGGTCGTTGGTGTCCCGGTTGAAGTTCCAGCCGGAGATGTCGTCGGTGTAGCCGTTGCCGTCGTCGTCCTTGCCGTCGGAGAACGCGACGATGAGGTCCTCGGGCGTCAGCGTGCCGTGCAGGTACGGCTGGGCGATGCGGGCGTCATCCGCGTAGTCGGCGACGTTGACCTGCCCGTCGCCGTTGGCGTCGTGGGTCGCGGCGCCCTGGGGCTTGGGCAGCTCGCCGACGTTCAGATAGGCACGCGGCGCCAGCTCCTTCTGCGCCTCCTCCGAGCGCCAGTTCACCCCGCCTTCCAGGTAGGCGATCCGCACCTCGGGCCGCCCGGCGCCATAGGCCTTCCACGCCTTGTCGGCGGAGATGCCCGATGCGCCCTCGGGGTCCCGCGCGAACGGCGCCGTCTTCGGGATGAACGAGTAGAGCCACCACTGCTCGTCGGTGAACGTCGTGGTGTCCGGCTGCTCCTCGGAGAGGTCGTACCTCGGATCGTCAGGCGCGCGCTCGCCATTCCACGCCGCGGACGCCGCCGCGGGCAGGAGGCAGAGCAGCAGCGCGGCCAGGAGCGCGCGGGAGAAGACCCTCATCGCGCGACCGTACCTCAGATGTACGCCCGCGTACAGATAGAACCGGCGCGAGGTGAGGCTACGCGTCCGGCTGTCTCACCTACGCCGGTGAGACGTCGGCCAGCACACCCCGGCACGCCGCGTCGACGAGCTCGAGCACGTCGTCGAAACCGTCCGGCCCGCCGTAGTACGGGTCCGGCACGTCGTAGTCGCCGCCGCCGACGCTGTTCGGGTCGTACTCGCGCAGCAGCTTGATCTCCGCGGTGGCGTCCGGCGGGGCGGCCGCCCGCAGGTCCCGGAGGTTCGCGCGGTCCATCGCCAGGATGAGGTCGAACTCGTAGAAGTCGCCGTGGGTGACCTGCCGTGCGGCGCCCGCCACCACGATGCCCCGGCGACGCGCGGCCTCGCGCGAACGAGGGTCCGGCGGGTCGCCGGTGTGCCAGCCGCCGGTGCCGGCGCTGTCGAGCACGAAGTCGTCAGCGACCCCCGCCTCCTCGACGAGATGGCGCATCACACCCTCGGCCGTCGGGGACCGGCAGATGTTGCCCAGGCAAACGAAGAGGATGCGCATGACCACCGACTGTAGATCGGCTCCCCCGTGAACCGGCGACGGGGGCTCGTACGAATCCCTCTGTGAACGCGCCAACTGTGAGGACCCCCTTCGTGAAGATCGCCATCGTCGGGGCCGGAGTCTCCGGCCTCACCGCCGCACACCATCTGCATCCCGCGCACGACGTGACCGTCTTCGAGGCCGGGGCGTACGCCGGCGGCCACACCAACACCATCGACGTCGAGGACCCCACGGGCCCCCTCCGGATCGACACGGGCTTCATCGTGCTGAACGACCGCACGTACCCGAACTTCAACGCGCTGCTCGACGAGCTCGGCGTCGGCGTGCAGGACACGCACATGGGCTTCTCGGTCAGCGCGGACTTCGAGGACTTCGAGTACGCCGGCACTCCGCGCGGCGTGTTCTGCCAGGGCCGCAACGCGGTGCGCCCGCAGTTCCTGCGGATGATCAGCGACCTCGTCCGGTTCAACCGCGACATGAAGGCCCTGCTCGCCACCGACGACGCCGGCCCGTCGCTGCGCACCTTCCTCGACGAGGGCGACTACAGCGACTGGTTCATCGACCGCCTGATCGTCCCGCAGGCCAGCGCGGTCTGGTCGGCCGACCCCGCCCAGATGTGGACGTTCCCTGTGCGCTTCCTCGGCGAGTTCTTCCGCAACCACGGGATGCTGTCGTTCCGCGACCGGCCCCAGTGGATGACGGTGCAGGGCGGATCGAAGACCTACGTTGAAGCGATCGTCGCGCGGCTGGGCGCCGAGCGTGTCCGCCTGAACATGCCCGTCCGTGCCGTCGCCCGCCACGAGGACCACGTCCTCATCGACGGCGAGCGCTTCGACGAGGTCATCCTCGCCTGCCACTCCGACCAGGCGCTCGCGATGCTCACCGACCCGTCCGACGCCGAGCGCGAGATCCTCGGCGCCATCCCCTACCAGCGCAACGAGGCGGTGCTGCACACCGACGCGTCGCTGCTGCCCAAGCGGCCGGCCGCACGGCAGGCGTGGAACTACCACCTGCTCGCCGAGCCGAAGGACCGCACGACGGTCACCTACTGGATGAACCACCTCCAGAGCCTGCGCACGCCGGTGGACTACTGCGTCACGCTGAACCTCACCGAGCGCATCGACGAGGCGAAGATCATCCGCACCATCGACTACGCGCACCCCGTCTTCGACGACGCCGGCCGCCGGGCGCAGGGCCGCCACGGCGAGATCAGCGGCGTGCGCCGGACGCACTACTGCGGCGCGTACTGGCGCTGGGGCTTTCACGAGGACGGCGTCTGGAGCGCGCTGACCGCGCTGCGCAACGTCGGGACGCCCGCGCAGGTGCCCGCGTGACCGCCAGCGCCATCTACGAGGGGCGCGTCGCCCACCACCGGCGCGAACCCGTCGACCACGCGTTCTCGTACCCCATCTGCATGTTGCTGATGGACCTCGACGAGCTCGCCCTGCTCGACGCGCACCCGCTGTGGTCGACGTCGCGCGCCGCCCCCGGCCGGTTCCGACGCGAGGACCACCTCGGCGACCCGGCCGTTCCGCTGGCCGACGCGGTCCGCGACGAGGTCGAGCGCCAGACGGGCACCCGCCCCGACGGGCCCGTGCGGATGCTCCACACCCCGCGCACGTTCGGCCACGCCTTCAACCCGGTCCGCTTCTACTACTGCGGCGACCCGGCGGACGTCGTGCTCGCCGAGGTCACCAACACCCCGTGGGGCGAGCGGCACTGCTACGTGCTCGACCCCGACGGCGGACAGGCCGACAAGGTCTTCCACGTCTCCCCCTTCATGGGCATGGAGCACGAGTACACCTGGCGGCTGAGCGAACCCGGGGAGCGCCTGCACGTCGAGATCAGCTCCGACGGGACGGCCACCGGCCGCCGCGCGTTCGACGCCACCCTCGCGCTCCAGCGCCGGCCGCTGGACCGCCCCGGCCTGACGCGGGTGCTGACCCGCTACCCGGCAGCCACCGTCACCACGCTCGTGCGCATCTACGCGCAGGCGCTGCGCCTGAAGCTCAAGGGCGCCCCCTACTTCCCTCACCCCGCGACAGGAGCACGATGAAGCGCGCCCGACTGCAGCGAACCCTCGCCCACCGACTGCTGGAACGCACGAAGTACGGGCAGATCACCCTCGTCGAGGATGGGGGCGAGACGACCTACGGTGAGCCCGCAGCCGACGGCCTGCACGCGCGCATGGAGCTGCACGACCCGGCGGCCGTCTACCGCGCGCTGCTGCGCGGCAGCCTCGGCCTCGCGCTGGCCTGGACCGACGGCGCGTGGACGTCGCCCGACCCGGTCGCGCTCGTGAAGCTCGGCGCGCGCAACATGCCGCGCTTCGACCGCCTGCGGCTGCGGCTGCGGTGGGCGCTCGGCCCGATCCAGTGGACGACCGGTGCGCTGCGCCGCAACACGATCAACCGCTCGCGTGAGCAGATCTCCGCGCACTACGACCTCGGCAACGACCTGTACGAGCTGTTCCTCGACGAGACGCTCATGTACAGCGCCGCAGTGTTCGAGACTCCGCAGGCGTCGCTGCACGAAGCGTCGATCGCCAAGCTCGACCGCATCTGCCGCAAGCTCCAGCTCCGTCCTGAGGACCACCTGCTGGAGATCGGGACTGGCTGGGGCGCGATGGCGGTCTACGCCGCCGAGCGCTACGGCTGCCGGGTGACCACCACGACGATCAGCAAGGAGCAGCACGCCGTCGCGACCGCGCGGGTGCAGGAGGCCGGGCTGCAGGACCGCGTCACGGTCCTGCTGCGCGACTACCGCGAGCTCGAGGGCGAGTTCGACAAGCTCGTCTCGATCGAGATGATCGAAGCGGTCGGCTGGCGCGACTTCGGCACGTTCTTCGACGTCTGCTCGCAGCGCCTGAAGCCCGAAGGGCTGATGCTCCTGCAGGCCATCACCATCGACGATCGCGCCTACGAGGCCGAGAAGGCGACGAAGAGCTTCATCAACCAGCTCATCTTCCCGGGCGGCTGCCTGCCGTCGCAGGAGGTCATCGCCCGGTGCGTCGCCGCGCGGACGGACATGCGCGCCGTGCAGCTCGAGGACATCACCGAGCACTACGTCCGCACGCTGCAGCACTGGCGCGAGCGGTTCGACGCGCAGCCCGAGAAGCTGGAGGAGCTCGGCTACGACGAGCGGTTCCGCCGCCTGTGGACGCTGTACCTCGCCTACTGCGAGGGCGGTTTCGCCGAGCGCCGCATCGGCGACGTGCAACTGCTGCTGGCCAAGCCGCGGTTCGTCGACGAACCGCTGGCGACCGAGATCTCCCCGGCGGGGCGCGGGCGCTTCGCGCGGGACC
This sequence comes from Actinomycetota bacterium, assembly GCA_005788585.1. Next base: position 19,873 of record SYBY01000161.1, read on the forward strand.
TGGAGCTGGCGGCCTGAGCACCCAGACCCTCGCACCCCCGTCGCCCGTCGCCTTCCACCGGGAGGGCGACGGCGAACCGCTGCTGCTCATCCACGGGCTCGGCGGCGACCGCGGCATCTGGGCGCCCGTGCTCGGCGCGCTCGCGGCGTCCCACGACGTCATCGCAGTCGACCTGCCCGGCTTCGGCGGCTCCCCCGCCCTGGAGGAGGACCCGCCGCCCTCCCCGGTCGTCCTCGCGGCGGCGCTCGGAACGCTGCTCGACGAGCTCGGCCTCGATCAGGTCCACATCGCGGGCAACTCGCTGGGCGGCTGGGTCGGTCTGGAGCTGGCACGCCGCCGCCGGGCGCGGTCGGTGTGCGGCATCGCGCCCGCGGGGTTCTGGGCCAACCCGCTGCCGCCCAAGCCCTTCGTCGCCCATCACGTCAGCCGCGCGCTGCGGCCGCTGGTGCGCCCGGCCCTGCACGGGTCGGCGGCCCTGCGACGAAGTGCGCTGACAGGCGTCGTCGGCGACCCCGCGAAGGTGCCGGCCGCCGACGCCGTGCGGATCGTGCGCGCCTACGCCGACGGCCCCGGGTTCGTCGCCGTCAACAAAGCGATGCGGGCCGCCGAGCCGCTGCGCTCCCGTGAGGGGATCGACGCGCCGATCACGCTGGCGTGGTGCGAGCTCGACCGCCTCGTGCGCCCGCCGCGGGTGCTGCCGTTCGAGGTCGAGCGGGAGATCGAGCTGCCCGGCTGCGGGCATGTGCCGATGTGGGACGACCCGGACACGATCGTGGGCGTCATCCGGGCCAGCGCGGACGGCTGAGCCCCGCGGTGCGCCAAGATGTGGGCCGCGCCGCTGCGGCCGCCCACGATGTCTGGCATCTCTCGCATCACACCCACCGGCGGCCGGTCGTTCCGTGGCCTCGACGGACTGCGCGCCGTTGCCGCGACGGCGGTGCTCGTCCACCACGCCATCCTGTACTCCACCCGGCCGGGCCCGTCGCTGGGGCGCTACGAGCTGATGACGGTGCAGGCGCTCTCGCTCGGCGTCGTCCTGTTCTTCTGCCTCTCGGGGTTCCTGCTCTACCGGCCGTTCGTGGCTGCGGTGCTCCGCGATGAGCGCCGCCCGGTCGCGACGGCCTTCCTGCGCAACCGGGCGCTGCGGATCTTCCCCGCGTTCCTCCTGGCCCTGGTCATCTGCGGCGCCGTGCTCGGCTGGGTCGTCCTGCCTGGTGACGGCGGCTACGGGCGCCCCGGCGACTGGTGGTGGTGGCTGGTCAGCGGCACCCTGCTCTACCAGCTGCACCCGGACACGATCTGGACCGGCATCCTGCCCGCTTGGACCCTCACGGTGGAGCTGTGCTTCTACGCGACCCTGCCGCTCCTCGGGCTGCTCGCGGCGCGGCTCGCGCGGCGCGTCAGCGCTCGGACCGCCGTGGTCGCCCCCGCGGTCTTGCTCCTGCTCATCGGGCTGACGACGAAGTCGATCGTCGTGGGGCTCCCTGGGACCCCGTGGGAGGGGAACTGGACCTCGGTGCTGGAGGCCAGCATCCTCGGGCAGGCCGACCTGTTCGCGTTCGGGATGCTGCTCGCCGTCGTGCACGTCGAGGTCGAGGACGGGCGGCTGGCGCTGCCCTCGTGGTGGCGGCGCGCCGTCGTGCCGGCCGCGCTCTTCGTGTTCTGGGTCGCCACCCTCCAGCTCAACGGCGGCCATCTCATGGCGTCGCGCTGGAACACCGTCGCGGCCGTGGGCATCGCCGGGGTGGTCGCCGCCATCGTCATGCCCGGGCCGGGCAATGCGGTCACCCGCGCGCTGGAGTGGCGACCCGTCGTGTTCGTGGGCGTCGTCTCCTACGGCGTGTACCTGTGGCACCAGCCGATCATCGACGGCCTGAACCTCAACGGCCTCACGGGCGACGGCATCGTGGCGCGGACGCTCATCGTCCCGGTCGTGTTCGCGCTGTCACTCGCGGTGGCCGCCGCGTCCTACC
>SYBY01000162.1 GCA_005788585.1 Actinomycetota bacterium
CGCCGACTTCTACCTGACGTTCGCGGTGACCGATCGCGAGGCCGGCAAGGTCTCCGCGTTCATCGTCGAGAAGGACCGCCCCGGCTTCTCCATCGGCAAGCTCGAGAAGAAGCTCGGCATCAAGGGCTCGCCCACCGGCTCCCCGGTCTACGAGGACGTCCGCGTGCCGCACGCCAACCTCGTCGGCGAGGAGGGTCGCGGCATGGCTGTCGCGCTGAAGACCCTCTCGTACACGCGCCTCGGCGCGGCCGCGCAGGCCGTCGGTATCGCCCAGGGCGCCACCGACTACGCCGCGAAGTACGCCGGCGAGCGCATCCAGTTCGGCAAGCCGATCAACCGCCACCAGGGCATCGCGTTCAAGCTCGCCGACATGCAGGCACGCACCGCGGCCGCCCGCGCGATCACCTACGAGGCGTGCGCGAAGGCCGACCGCGGCGACGCCGACTACCAGGTGCACGGCTCGATGGCCAAGCTCATCGCGTCGGACACCGCGATGGCCGTGACGGTCGAGGCGATCCAGGTCCTGGGCGGCTACGGCTACGTGACCGAGTACCCGGTCGAGCGGATGATGCGCGACGCGAAGATCACCCAGATCTACGAGGGCACCAGCGAGGTGCAGCGCATGATCATCTCGCGGTCCATGGGCTGAGATCCGCGCTTGGGGCGTGCCCGCCGCGGGTACGCCTCATCTATGACTATCGGCGGAGCATTGTTCCTCATCGCGGTGGGCGCCATCCTGCGCTATGCCGTGAGCGACACCGTGGACGCGATCGACCTCAGCATGGTCGGCGTGATCCTCATGGTCGTCGGCGTCGTCGGCCTGGTGCTGGGCCTCTTCCTCGAGGCCAACCGGCGTCGCGGGCGCAGCGACCCGGTGCTGTAGCCGTTCGCCGTCACCTGCCGGACATCGCGGCGGCGAGCTCGGCGACCGCCCGGCGCGCCGCGGCCTCCGGCAGCGCGCCGTAGCCCACGATCAGGCCGGTCGGGTCGTCCTCCGCCGGCTCCCCGCGGAACGAGCCCAGGCCCCACACCGCGATCCCGCGCCGGCCGGCTTCCACACACGCGGCCGCCTCGTCGAGCCCGTCGATCAGCAGGGTGAAGCTCAGGCCTGCGGCGATCCCCACCACCCGCGCGCTCGGCAGCTCCTCGGCAATGGCGGTCAGCAGCGCCTCGCGCCGCCCGCGGTACACCGGGCGCATCCGGCGCAGGTGCCGGTCGAGTTCGCCCCGGTCGATGAAGTCCGCGAGCGTGAGCTGATCGAGCATCGGCGTCCCGCCCGCCGCAGTCACCCGTAGCCCCACGTCGAGGACGAGGTCGCCCGGCAGCGCCGCCCAGCCCATCCGCAGCGCGGGCGCGAGCATCTTGCTCACCGACCCGAGGTAGACGACGCGCTCGGGGTCGAGGCCCTGCAGCGCGCCGACCGGCTCGCGGTCGTAGCGGTACTCCCCGTCGTAGTCGTCCTCGATGACGAGCGCGTCCCGCTCGCGGGCCCAGGCCAACAGCGCCGTCCGGCGCTCCGGAGCCAGGACGGCGCCGAGTGGGTACTGGTGCGCGGGGGCGACGAGCACGGCCTGCGCGTCGGACGCCGCCAGCGCATCGACGTCGATCCCGTCCTCGTCGACGGGCATCGACAGCACCTCGAGCCCGGCGCGCGCGAGCAGCAGCCGGTGGACCGTGAAGCCGGGGTCCTCGATCGCGATCCGCCGCACCCCGCGCGAGCGCAGCGCCCCGCCGATCGCCGACACCGCGCCCGTGATGCCGCCGGTGATGACCATGCGGTCGGCGTTCGTGGCCACCCCGCGGCTGCGGCCCGCGTAGGCGGCGAGGACGACGCGCAGCTCGGCGGCCCCGCGTGGCTCGACGTGGTTGCCGAGCATCGCGTCGGGCGCCTTGCGCAGCACCGTCCGCACCGAAGACGCCCAGGCGGCGCGCGGAAAGGCGCCGAGGTCGGGCGCCCACGGACGGAGGTCGTACGTCGGGGTCGCGCTGCCGATCCAGCTGCGCCGGGCGTGTGCGACTGCGGCCGCGGCGTCGGCGTCGGCCGACCCCAGCCGCGCCGGCGGCGCGACATCCGCCGCACCGGCCGCCGTGACCGCCGCCACCCGGGTGGGCGCGCCCTGGCGGGCGACGAGGTACCCCTCGGCCACGAGCTGCGCGTAGGCCTCGACGACGACGCCCCGCGAGAGGCCCAGCTCGCCCGCCAGCGCCCGGGTCGACGGGAGCTTGGTGCCGGCGTGCAGGCGCCCTTCGCGAATCGCGTCGCGCAGCGCCCGCTCGAGCTGTGCGCGCAGCGGTTCGGGTGCGTCACGATCGATGCCCACGAGCAGGTCGGGCGCGAACTGGTCCTGAACCGAAGCCACGAACTGGACCTTACCGACGGACCACTGGCGATCTACGGTTGCAGGTATGAGCGAGCAGTCCCTCTCCCACCCCGGCCGGTTTCGCGCCGGGCTCCTCGCCCTCGCGGCCGTCCCCGCGATCCAGGCGCTGTGGATGCTGCTCGCCCCGCGCGGCTTCTACGACGACTTCCCCGGCCTCGGCCGCTCCTGGCTGCCGCCCGTCGGCGTGTACGACGAGCACCTCGCCCGCGACGTCGGCGCCGCGCAGCTCGGCATGGCCGTCGTCCTCATCGCCGCCGCGGTCCTGCTCGAACGCCGCATCGTGCAGGCCGCGCTGCTCGCGTTCCTCGCCGCCAGCCTGCCCCACTTCGCCTACCACCTGACCACCACCGGCAGCTACGCGACGGTCGACAACGTCCTGTCGCTCGGCGGCTTCGTCGCCCAGGTCGCCCTCGCGGCCTGGCTGCTGTCCCAGACCCGAACCACCCGGAGCGTCCCATGGCCCGCATCGAACCCGTCCCCGTCACCACGCGCCGCCCGCTCACGCGGCTGACCTTCGCGATGGCCCGCCGGCGGTTCGCCGGCAAGGTGCCCGAGCCCATGCGCGTCGCCGCGCGCCATCCGCAGATCTACCGCAGCTACCTCGGCATGGAGATGGGGCTCGACAAGGCCTCGAAGGTCGAGTTCCGCCTCAAGGAGCTGGCGTCCGTCAAGGCCGCGGCGATGACGGGCTGCGAGTTCTGCATCGACATCGGGTCGTGGATCGGCCGCGAGCACGGTGTCACCGAGCAGCAGCTGCTCGACCTGCCGCGGTACCGCGAGAGCCCGCATTTCGACGACCTCGAGCGACTCGTGCTCGACCTCGCCGTCGGCATGACCCGCACGCCCGTCGAGGTCCCCGAGCAGCTCATCGAGGACCTGCGCGAGCACCTCACCGACGAGCAGGTCGTCGAGCTGTGCGGCGCGATCGCCGTCGAGCAGTACCGCGCCCGGTTCAACTGGGCGCTGGGGATCGGCTCGGAGGGCTACAGCGAGGGCGCGGTCTGCGCGCGCCCGGAGACGGCGCCGCTCAACGGGTCGCCAGCTCCAGCTCCCATCGCGCCCTGAGCTCGGCCTGCTGCGCGGGCAGCACGCCGTCGATCCACTCGAGGGTGCGCAGCCAGCGCAGCGCGCTCTCGTAGTCGCCCCACAACGCGTCAGCCTCGGCGAACTCCACGGCGAGGCGGCGCATCTCCTCGCGCTCCTTGCCCGCGTGCCGCACCGGGTGACGGTCCTCGAGCTCGCGCGCGGAGGGGTCCAGCTCGTGGCGGTCGGCGAGGTACGGCGCGAGGTACCGGCCCGCGAGCTTCGTCGGCGGCCACCACAGCGGGGAGAACGCCGTCTCGCTGGCGACGCCGTCCCCGCGCAGGTAGGCGGAGGTCACGCCGGTGAGCAGCATGCCGCGCAGCACCGGCTGGAAGGGCAGCGGCTCGACCGGCGCGCCCAAGCGACCCGCGATGACGGAGGCCGCCGTGTCGGCTTCCTGCGCGGCGAGCCCACCCTGCTTGATGGGGAACGTCGTCGCGTCCCCGACGGCCCAGATGCCCTCGGCGCCGTGGACGGTCATCAGGTCGTCGACGGGGATGAAGCCGTCGTCGTCGGCCGGGAGCCCGGGGAGCGGGTTGCCCGTCAGCTCGGCCATGGTGATGACGGCGTCGGCGCGCACGGCACGGCTTCCGGCCAGCGTGACCATGGCGTGGTCATAGCCCGTGACCTGGGTGTCGAGGAACCGCACGCCGCGGTCGCCGAGCATGTCGCGCACGGTGCGCGAGGCGCTCGGGCCGAACTCGCCGAGCGGTTGGTCGGCTGCGGTGGCGAGCGACAGGCGGATGTCCGACAACCCCTCGTCGGCGATCCACGCGGCGGTGAGGAGGGCCAGCTCGTAGAGCGGCAGCGTCCAGCTCGCACCTGGGGGTGAGGCGAAGAGGAGTTCCTCGACGTCGCCGGCGCGCACCCCGTCGAGGACCCCGCGGACCGCCTCGACGTCCGGCCTGCCGGCGAACGTCACCGCCCCGTCGAGCCACGCGCGCGGGGTCGCGCCGATCGCGACGACGAGCGCGTCGTAGGAGACCTCCTCGCCGCTGCGCAGGACGACGATGCGGTCCTCGGCACGGACCGAGGCGACGGCATCGTCGATGCGGCGCACGTCGTGGCTGTGGTGGAGATCCTCCAGGTCCAGTTCGGCGTAGGGCGTCCCGCCGAAGGGCTCGGTGACCGCCATCGGCCGGTAGACGAACGTGCCGTTCGGGCTGATGAGGTCGATCGTGGGGGTGGGCCCGGCGAGCGCTCGTACCGCGAGCGCGGCCTCCACGGCACCGACGCCGCCGCCTGCGATGACCACCCGGGGCTGGTGCGCGTGCTGCTCCATAGAGGGAGTGTGCGCCCGGTGCACGGATGCGCCAACGGGGCGGACCCTCAAACGCCTCCCGGAGGACTACGGATCGTGGCAGGCTGCGCCGTGGACGGCCCGCGGGTCGTGCGCTACTGTCCATATATGGCCAACTGGTTGGACCAGTTGTCGACCGAGGTTCTCCACGATGCCCGAGACGCCCGACCCCACCGCCGCCGCGCCGATCGCGCGCCGCCCGCTGCGATCCGACGAGGTCCACGACCGGCTGCGCCGCGACATCCTCAGCGGCGAGCTACAGCCGGGCGAGGCCGTGCCCTCCGAGCGGGCGCTCAGCGACCGGCTCGGGGTCAACCGCCACGCGGTCCGCGAGGCGATCAAGCGCCTCCAGCAGGCCGGCCTCGTCGTCGTCAGCCAGGGCGGCGCGACCCGCGTCCTGGACTGGCAGACCTACGGCGGCCTCGACCTCCTCGGCGACGTCGCCCCGCTGCTCGAGGGCGCGGCGCGCTTCCGCACGCTGCGCAGCGTCGCGGAGATGCGCGCGAGCATCGGCACCGACGCCGCCCGGCTGTGCGCCCGCGAGGGGGCCGCCGACCTGCGCGCGGGCCTGCCCGCCGTCATCGACGACATGGCCGCCGCCGAGGACTACGAGGAGCAACTGCGCATCTACGAGGTCCTCTGGATGCGCATCGTCATGGGCAGCGGGAACCTCGCGTATCGCCTGGCGTTCAACAGCCTCGTGGCCGCGCGCCACGGCGCGGGCGTCAGCGGCGAGGTCTACGCGTCGGAGGTCACGGACGTCGACGCCGCCCGCGCGATCGCCGACGCCATCGCCGGCGGCGACGAGCAGCGCGCCGCGGCCGCCGCCCGTCAGATGCTCGACCGGACGATCGCCACCGCCGAATCGCTGCGCGTCCAGTTCGAGGAGCCCTGATGGCCGAGGTCCTCTACTACGCGTTCCCGTTCTTCATCCTGCTGCTCGCCCTGGAGTGGCTGAGCTTCCGCCACGTCGAGGACGAGCACGTCGAGCTCATCGGCTACGACGTCGTCGACACCCGCACGAGCATCACGATGGGCATCGGCAACGTGATCATCAACGTCGGCTGGAAGCTCGTCGTCGTCCTGGTCTACACGGCGCTGTATGAGCTGACGCCGCTGCGGATCAGCCCGTCGGACTGGTGGGCGTGGGTGCTGCTGTTCTTCGCCGACGATCTCGCGTACTACTGGTTCCATCGCGTGTCGCACGAGAGCCGCGTGTTCTGGGCCAGCCACGTCGTGCACCACAGCTCGCAGCACTACAACCTGTCGACGGCGCTGCGGCAGACCTGGGTGCCCATGACGTACTTCCCCTTCTGGCTGCCGCTCGCGCTCATGGGCTTCCCGCCGTGGATGATCCTGCTCGCCCAGAGCTGGAGCCTGATCTACCAGGTCTGGATCCACACCGAGCGCGGCCGGCGCCTGCCGCGCTGGGCCGAGGCGGTGCTGAACACCCCGAGCCACCACCGCGTGCACCACGGCTCCAACGAGCAGTACCTGGACAAGAACTACGGCGGCATCCTCATCATCTGGGATCGCCTGTTCGGCACGTACGAGCCCGAGGGCGAACGGGTCCGGTACGGGCTGACGAAGAACATCGAGACGCACAACCCGGTGCAGGTCGCGTTCCACGAGTACATCGCGCTGTGGCACGACATCCGGCGGGCGCCGGGGTGGCGCGCGCGGTTCGGGCTGATGTACCACGGGCCGGGGTGGCAGCCCGAGGGCGCGCCGCCGGTGGAGTCCTCGCAGGGCTGACGCCCGCCGGGTCGCCTGCGACGCTCCGGCACGTGCGCCGTTCGCCCGTCGCCTGGCTCATCGCCGTCCAGCTGCTGATCCTCGCCGTCGCGGGGCTCACCACCGTCGTGCGCTTCCCGGTCTGGGCGCTCGTCGACGAGCTCCCGCACTTCGACTACGTCCTCACCGTCGGGCAGGACGGTCGGCTGCCGGTGCTGGAGGAGGACCTCGTCTCGCCGGGCGCCCTGGCCCTCGGCGGCCAGGCCGGGAATCCCGCGCAGCTCGGCCTGGCCGGGCAGTCCTACGAGGCCTTCCAGCCACCGCTGTACTACGTCCTGCTTGCACCGGTCACGGCGGCCGGGGGAGAACGGATGGCGACCGTGCGCGTCCTGCGCGCAGCCGGCCTGGCGCTGCTCGGGCTCGCCGTCTGGCTGACCTGGCTGCTCGCGCGGCGGGTCTTCGACGAGGACGACGACGAGCTCGCCGCACCCGCCGCGTTCGCCCTCGCGCTCTGCGTGTTCCTGCTGCCCGCCGTCGTAGTCCGCAACGTGACGATCTCCAACGCGGCGCTCGCGCTGCCGCTGGCCATCGCGGTCGTCCTGCTGTCCTGGGACGCGCTGCAGCGCGCCGACGCCCGGCGGCTGCTCGCGGCGGGCGTGGTGCTCGGGCTGGCGCTGCTCACGCGGGTGGAACTCGCCGTGCTCGCGCCGCTGCTCGCCGGCGTGGCGTGGGTGCTGTGGCGGCGCGGCGCGATCACCCTCCCGTGGGCAGCGGAGGCGCTGGCCGCACCGGTGCTGCTGCTGGCCCCGTGGCTGGCGTGGAACCTGCACCGCTACGGCGCGCTGACCGCGAACGACCTGGCGCGGGACATGCAGGAGCCGGTCCTCAACCCGACCGGGAAGACCTACGGCACCGGCGATCTGTGGCGCGGCGCGAAGCTCGTCTTCGGGGGTGCGCTGCCGGAGGAGTGGTGGTACCGCTACCTGTCCGGCGGCTGGCGCGCCGGACGGGACCTGATCGCCGCCGTCGTCATCCTCGTCCCGCCGGTGCTCGTGGCGCTGCGCCCGCCCGCACGGCTGGGCCGCGCGCTCGCATTCCTCGTCGCCCCCTTGCTGCTCACCTGCGCGGCACTCGCGTTCGTGCTGCTGGCCGGTCAGTTCGACCTGCTCAAGCCGCGCTACCTGCATCCCGTGCTGCCCGCCTACGCGCTCTTCGTCGCGCTCGCGCTGCGCCGGTGGATGCCGGCGCGGGGCATCGCGATGCTCGCGGCCGGCGTCACGGCGGCGCTCACCGTCCTGTGGCTGGTGTCCGCCGCGGGGGAGACCTACACGGGCGCGTGACGCGCGGCGGCGTCGACCGCGTCGACCGCCGTGAGCAGCCGCCGACGCAGCGCGTTCGCGCGCTCGGCGAACGCCGACTGCCGGGCCGCGTATTCGCGCTTGCCGTCCGGCGTCTCGATCCGGACGGGCTCGTAGCCCAGCGCGGTCAGGTCGTACGGCGAGGCCTGCATGTCGAGCGTGCGCAGCTCGGCGGCCAGCTCGAAGGCGTCGGCGACGAGCTCGCTGGGCACCGCGGGCGACAGCTTGAACGCCCACCGGTAGACGTCCATCCCCGCGTGCACGCAGCCCGGCTGCTCGTCGGCGACCTGGGTGGCGCGGCTCAGGGGCGCCGCGTTGCGCGGCACGGCGTCGTCGGTGAAGAACCGGAACGCGTCGAAGTGCGTGCAGCGCAGGGTGTGGGACTCGACGACCGCGTCGGTCCCGGCCGCCCCGAGGCGCAGCGGCCAGCTCGCGTGGCGCCGCTCGGCGGGCTGGCGGTAGACCATCGCCCACTCGTGCAGGCCCAGGCAGCCGGTCTGGATCGGCCGTGCGAGCGTCGCCTCCAGGATGCGGCGGGTGAACGCCAGCGACGTGCCGCGCGCGTCGGCGAACGCGCCGGTGTCCAGCCACACGTCGCCGTCCTCGCTGGCGTAGTGCGTCCACCGTGCCCGGGGCGTTCCCGCGGCGCCCTCGAGCACGACCCCGGGACCGGGATGCCAGCGCCGCAGCCGCGACGGGGTCTGACCGTAGTAGTCGAACAGGAAGTCCTGCACGGGATGGCGCTCGCCGGCGGCGCGTCGCTCCCGGTGCCCGGCCGTCAGCGCGTCGACCCGTGCGGCGTGCGCGTCCTCGCGCGCCCGCCACGCGCGCTCGCTGAGCCGGACGACCTCCACCGCCTCGACGGTACCGCGTCAGTCGTCGGGGGTCATCCGGCGCAGCGCCATGTCGGTCGACGCCTCGTCGGGGTGCGCGCTGTCCAGCGCCTCGCGTGCGTCCGCTCGTGCCCGCGTGATGAGCTCGTCGGCGCGGGAGAAGTCCGTCGGCAGCACGTCGAGCGGCCACGGCGGCGGCAGGACGATGAGCTCGGCCTGGTCGCGCAGCGCCTCGATCTCGAAACGCAGCCGCTGGTGCAGCAGCATCGCGGCGGCCTGCATGAACATGCCGATCGCCGCGCGGGGCGGCTCATCGAGCTCAAGGCTGACACCGGTCGGCAGCACGTAGATGCGGTCGCAGCCGCGTTCGATCGCGTGGGTGATCGGCGTGTTGTTCGCCACGCCCCCATCGATCGCGGGCCGCCCGTCGATGGCGACCGGCGGGTAGACCCCGGGGATCGCGGAACTGGCCAGCGTCGCGTCGAGGATCGGACCGCGTTCGAGGAGCTTCTCCTCCCCGGAGAGCAGGTCGCAGACCACGATGCCGACGTCGATCGGCAGGTCCTCGATCCGCCCGTGCGCGAGCTTCTGGCTGATGAGGTCGCGCAGGCCGTCGTTGGGGAAGAAGTGGTTGCGCCGCCCGATCGCCCCGCCGATGAGGATCCGCAGCCGGCGGGGGAACGCCTCGTCGCGCTTGAGGTTGCGCCAGATCGCCTGGAGCTCGTGGGCGGTGGCGACGGTCGTGTCCCGCCCGCCCAGGAACGCGGCGTTCAGCGCTCCGGCGGACGCGCCGACGAGGTAGTCCGGCGCGATGTTGCGCTCGTAGAGCGCCTCGACCATGCCGGCTTCGATGGCGCCGAGGGAGGCGCCGCCGGCGAGTACGAACGCGGTGGGCATCCACGCGAGCGTAGAGCGGGGGACGGAGGGATCCCGCCGCGTCGCGACCGGGCTCTACCGCAACGTCGCGAGCGCCAGCCGCTCCGACTCCCGCAGCGCCCCATCCCGGCTGATCCCACCCGGATGCAGGTGGTCGGCGATCAGCTCGTGCATCGCGCCGAGCATCCCGATCGTGATCGCGTAGAAGTCGCGCTCGGGGATCTCGCCCCGGCCGGCGCGCATCGCCAGCCGTGCCGACAGCGCCGCCGCGATGCGCCGCATCACGGCCCGGCGGTGGGTCTCCATCGTGGGGCTCACGCCCACGGCCTCGATGAAGAGGATGCGGGCCAGCCGCGGGTCGTCGACGACGACCTCGTAGAACGCTTCGAGCTGCGCGGGGACCGACACCGTCAGCGGGTCGCCGTCGTGGCGCTGCAGTGCCCGCGCCGACGCGCCGTAGCCACGCGTGACGACCTCGTCGTACACGGCCTTCAGCAGTGCCTCGCGGTTCTCGAAGTGCTCGTAGAAGTAGCGCGAGGTCAAACCCGCGCGCTCGAGGACGTCGCTGACCGTGGTCTGCGCGTAGCCGCGGGTCCCGAGGAGGTCCAGTCCGGCGGTGAGCAGTCGTTCCCTGCGCTCGCGCCTGCGTTCCTCTGCCGAGACACCGCCATACCTCCTCCCGGGGGTCGTGGCGTCCATGCGGTGTATTGTGACTGGTCGTTCGGTTAGGAGTCGCCTCGACGATTCACCGCAAAAGCGGAAACCGCCGGATCCAGGCAAGAAAGCC
>SYBY01000163.1 GCA_005788585.1 Actinomycetota bacterium
CCACGGCGGGACGAAGAACGCCAACAAGGCCTTCGCCTTCAACCAGAAGCTGAAGTTCGCCGGCAAGTGGCGCGTCCGCCTGGACTTCCAGGGCAAGAAGCCCTACCGCTCGACGAAGAGCTGCACCATCGCGTTCAGCGTGACGAAGAAGGGCGTCAAGGCCGCGAAGAAGGGCAAGTACGCCCTCGCGTGCAAGGAGACCTCGACCGTCGCCAAGCGCAAGGCCGCCAAGCGCTGAGCACGCGGCTGGCTACCAAGACACCGCAAAACGTGATTCCATAGACAGGGTGTCCAAGAGGGACACCCTGTCCGCATGCAACGACTGCTCATCTGTCTCACCCTGGTGCTCGCGTTCGCCGCCGTCCCCGCGACGGCGCCGGCCGCGGAACCCGGCCTCAACGTTCCCGGCGCCGACAATGGCGGTGGCGACGAGGCGATGGCGATGCTCCAGGACACGGGCTCGAAGTGGGCCCGTCACTTCCTGCAGTGGGACCGGTTCGAGCCCGCCAAGGGCCGGCTCGACCAAGGGATCATCGACGCCTACAAGCGCACGATGGACCGCGAGCAGGCGATCGGCGTCAAGACGATGCTCACGGTTGTGCGCTCGCCGAGCTGGGCCAGCGGGTCGGCCGACCCGTACAGCCCGCCGGCCGATCCGAAGGACTTCGCCGACTTCATGGCGCGGCTGAGCCGCGAGTTCGCCGGCCGGGTTGAGGTCTACGAGATCTGGAACGAGCAGGACGAGGCGATCTTCTGGAAGGGCGCCGTCGACGCCGGCCGTTACACCGAGCTGCTGAAGGCGGCGTACCCGGCGATCAAGGCCATCGACCCGAACGTGAAGGTCGCATTCGGCCCGACGACCGGCAACAACTACGCCTACCTCGAGCAGGCCTACGCGGCCGGCGCGAAGGGCTCCTTCGACGCGGTCTCCGTGCACACGGACACGGCGTGCAGCATCACGTCGCCCAACCAGTTCTACAAGGAGAACAACCGGGTCGCGCAGTTCGCCTTCCTGGGGTACCGCGAGGTGCGCGCGTCGATGCTCGCCAACGGCGACGACAAGCCGATCTACATGTCCGAGCTCGGCTGGTCGACCACGACGACGACGTGCGGGCGCGGCGCGTGGGCGGGCCAGAAGGCTGCGGGCGTCAGCGAGTCCCAGCAGGCCGCGTTCCTGCAGCAGGCCTACCACTGCCTGGCCGAGGATCCCTACGTCGAGATCGCGCTGTGGTTCGAGGCCAAGGACCGCGGCGTCGAGGACTCCGAGCTCACCCGCTACGGCCTGCGCCGCCCCGACGGCAGGGACAAGCCGAGCTACGCGGCGTTCAAGGACTTCGCGCGGACCGGCGACAAGCTCACCGGCCCGTGCGGGGACTTCAGTCCGCCGAGCGTGAAGATCACGTCGCCTGGTCCGAACCGCAAGCTCTTCGACCGGCTCATCGTGCGTGCCGAGACGCCCGACAAGGACGTCGCGCGCATGAGCTTCCTGATCAACGGCACGGTCGTCGAGAATTTCACGCCGAACCTGGGCGCGGGCCAGAAGGTCCGCGACTACATCAAGCAGCCGCTCTACCGCGACTGGCAGGGCGTCCGCAAGCTGCCGTTCGGCCAGCACACGCTGACCGTCGTGGCGAAGGACATCAGCGGCAACGAGACCGAGCAGTCGCTGCAGTTCACGCGCGTCGATCCCAAGACGCTGCCGTGGACGAAGACGAGCTTCACGAAGGTCAAGCTGACGAAGAAGAAGGCCCGCCGGGTGACCTACAAGGGCACGCTCGTGGCGAAGGGCCTGGACTTCGGCGTCTCGGGCAAGGTCAAGGTCGTCTGGCAGAACCAGCGCAAGGGCAAGTGGAAGAAGATCCACGGCGGGACGAAGAACGCGAACAAGCCGTTCACCTTCAACCAGAAGCTCCGGTACAAGGGGTCGTGGCGCGTGCGGCTGGAGTACAAGGCCAGCAAGCCGTACCGCAAGTCCGTGACGAAGTGGAAGCGCTTCACCGTCAGGTAGCCTCGCGTCGCGATGCGCCTGATCGTCGCCCGCTGCGAAGTGACGTACACCGGCCGGCTCACCGCCGTCCTGCCTGAGGCGCTGCGCCTGCTGATGCTCAAGGCCGACGGCTCGGTGATGGTCCACGCCGACACCGGGGGCTTCAAGCCGCAGAACTGGATGACCCCGCCCACGGTCATCGAGGAGGCCGACGGTCACATCGTCGTGCGCAAGTTCGCGGGCAAGACCGAGGACCGCCTCGACATCCGGATCGCCGAGGTCATCAGCGACGTCACCCACGACATGGGCGAGGCCGCCGAGCTGGAGAAGGACGGCGTCGAGGCGCATCTCCAGGAGGCGCTCGCCGCCGCGCCGCACTGGTGCGGCGAGGGCTTCCGCCTGGTGCGCCGCGAGTTCCCCACCGACATCGGGCCGGTCGATCTCATGTGCCGCGACGAGGACGACGGCTGGATCGCGGTGGAGATCAAGCGCATCGGGACGATCGACGCGGTCGAGCAGCTCACCCGCTACCTCGAGCGCATCCGCCAGGACCCGCAGATGGACGGGATCCGCGGCGTCCTGGCCGCGCAGGTGGTCAAGCCGCAGGCGCGCGTTCTCGCCGAGTCGCGGGGGATCGGCTGGGTCGAGGTCGCCCTCGCGGTGGTGCGCGGCGACCGCGAGCCGGACCTCACGCTCTTCGGCTGAGCGGCGCTGCGCCACCCGTCGGGGTCGGAACGGGGGATAGACGCTCGGTCGATAGAGCACCCGCGGATTCCCGCCCGCAGGTCGAGTGATGCTGCGCGATGCCGGGTCTACGGTGCCCGAGGCCCTCCAAGGGGCCCCATCGCCGACGCTTCGGCGTGGCGAAGCAGGAACAGACAGAGAGGAACATCGTGGACAGCGGTCAAATCGCCTGGTACCTGGTTGCCGGCGTCATCGTCCTTTTCATGACCCCGGGCATCGCCTTCTTCTATGGCGGCCTGGTCAAGTCGAAGTCGGTCATCAGCATGCTGATGCTGAGCTTCGGCGCCATGGGCATCGTCGGAGTGCTGTGGGTGCTCTACGGCTTCAACATGGGCACCATGGCCAGCGGGGATGGCAACCTCATCCCGCACTTCGCCGGTAATCCGTTCTCGGACTTCGGGCTCTCGGACATGGCGAAATCCGGGGAGAACGACTCGCTCCTC
>SYBY01000164.1 GCA_005788585.1 Actinomycetota bacterium
ACGCTCCCGTAAATTGCCCGGTATGCAACTTGGCGTCATTGGCACGAAGCTCCACACGCTCCGCCAGCTCCACCGCACGGGGATCGTGCAGCCCATGGCGCCGGCGCGACTCATCGGACTCGCGAAGGGTCTGAAGACCTACGGCCCGACGCCCGCGGGCGGCTATGCCGCGGCGGCGGGCGCCTGTCCCGACCGGCCGTCGATCATCGACGAGCTCGGGGTGCTCACCTTCAGTCAGGTGCACCGGCGGACGAACGCGCTGGCGCATGCCCTGGCGGCGCGCGGCATCCAGTCCGGCGACAACGTCGCGCTGCTGTGCCGCAACCACCGCGGGTTCGTCGAGACGACGATCGCGCTCTCGAAGCTCGGGGCGCACGCGCTGTACCTCAACACGATGTTCGCGGGCCCGCAGATCGCCGACGTGTGCGCGCGCGAGCAGCCGACCGCCCTGGTCTACGACGAGGAGTTCACCGAGCTGTGCGCCAGCGCGGGGGACGACCTCCAGCGCTACGTCGCCTGGACCGACACGGAGGGGCCCCGCACGGAGGAGACCCTGGCCGAGCTCATCGCGACCGGCGACCCGACCGACGTCACGCCGCCCGAGAAGCCCGGCCGCATCGTGATCCTCACGAGCGGCACGACGGGCACGCCGAAGGGCGCGGCCCGTCCGCAGCCCAAGTCGCTCGACCCGGCCGCGTCGCTCTTCAGCAAGATCCCGCTGAAGGCGCACGAGCACACGATGATCGCGGCGCCGCTGTTCCACTCCTGGGGCCTGGCGCACTTCTTCCTGGCGATGTCGCTGCGCTCGACGATCGTGCTGAAGCGCCGCTTCGATCCGGAGGCCACGGTCGCCGCGGTCGCCGAGTACCGCTGCAGCGCCCTGATCGTCGTCCCGGTGATGCTCCAGCGCATCCTCGACCTCGGCCCCGAGGTGCTCGCCAAGTACGACACGTCGAGCCTGCGGGTCATCGGCGCGTCCGGCTCGGCGCTCCAGGGCGAGCTGGCGATCCAGGCGATGGATCAGTTCGGCGAGGTGCTCTACAACCTCTACGGCTCGACCGAGGTCGCGTGGGCGACGATCGCCACGCCGGAGGACCTGCGCGCCGCGCCGGGCACCGCCGGCAAGCCGCCGCACGGCACGATGGTCCGGCTGTACGACGAACAGGGCCGCGAGGTGCCGCAGGGCACCGTGGGGCGCATCTTCGTCGGCAACGAGATGCAGTTCGAGGGGTACACCGGCGGCGGCGGCAAGGAGATCATCGACGGTCTGATGAGCTCCGGCGACGTGGGGCACTTCGACGAGGGCGGGCGCCTGTTCATCGACGGCCGCGACGACGAGATGATCGTCTCCGGCGGCGAGAACGTCTTCCCGCGCGAGGTCGAGGACCTGCTCGCCAGCCATGACGCGATCCACGAGGTCGCGGTCCTCGGCGTCGAGGACGCAGAGTGGGGCCAGCGGCTCGTCGCCTTCGTGGTCGTCCACGAGGAGGGCGTCATCTCCGAGGACGAGATGAAGGAGCTCGTGAAGGTGAACCTTGCGAAGTTCAAGGTGCCGCGCGAGATCTACGTCGTCGAGGAGCTCCCGCGCAACGCCACGGGCAAGATCCTCAAGCGCGAGCTGCGCGAGCGGGTCTAGGCGGAACCGAGGTCGAGCACCGCGGCGCCCTCCAGGCGCCCGGTGCGCAGGTCCTCCAGCGCGTGCTCGCCGTCCTCGAGCGCGTACGCCGTCGTGCGCGTCGTCACCCCGGCCCGCTGCGCGGCGTCCAGGAACAGCGCGCCGTCCTCCCGCGTGAGGTTGGCGACGGACCGCAGCACGCGCTCGCCCCACAGGTCGGCGTACGGGAAGCCCGGGATGTCGCTCATGTGGATGCCGCCGCAGACGACGCTGCCGCCCTTGGCGACAGCACGCAGCGCGGCCGGGACGAGCGGGCCGACCGGGGCGAAGATCAGCGCCGCGTCCAGCTCCACGGGCGGCGACTCGTCCGAGCCGCCCGCCCACACGGCACCGAGCTCGCGGGCGAACGCCTGTGCGGCCTCGTCGCCAGGGGACGTCAGCGCGTAGACCTCGCGGCCCTCCGCGACGGCGACCTGGCAGACGAGGTGCGCGGCTGCGCCGAAGCCGTAGATCCCCAGGCGCGGCGCGTCCCCGGCGAGGCGCAGCGTGCGGTGACCGATGAGCCCGGCGCAGAGCAGGGGCGCGGCGGCGACCGGGTCGGCGGCGACCGCGGCGGGCAGGGGCAGGCAGAAGCGCGGGTCGGCCACGGTCCACTCGGCGAAGCCGCCGGGCACGTCCAGGCCGGTGAACCGCGCCGCGTCGCAGAGGTTCTCGCGTCCCGTCGCGCAGTACCGGCAGACGCCGCACGTCCAGCCCAGCCAGGGAATGCCGACCCGGGCGCCGGTGTCCTGGCGCTCGCCGACGATCTGGTGCCCGCACACGACCGGGTAGCCGGCGTCCCCTGCGCTCGGGCGGACCTCGCCGTCGCGGATGTGCAGGTCGGTCCGGCACACCCCGCAGGCCAGGACGCGCACGAGGACCTGGTCGCGGCCCGGTTCGGGGACGGGGAGGTCGGCGGGCCGCAGCGGCTCTCCGGGGGCCTCGAGCACCATTGCGCGCATCGCTGCATCTTCTAGCCTGGAGCCATGGCCGCCAAGACCGACACGTTCGACCTCGGCCGCCTGCGGCTGAACCCGGGGGAGGGGCGGCGGGTCGACCTGTCCGTCGCCTTCGAGCCGCTGAAGTTCGGCGACGAGGCGTACACCGCCGACCCGGCGGACCTCCTGCTCGACGTCAGCCGGATGTCGAACTCCGGCTTCAGCCTGCGCCTGCGCCTGGAGACCGACGTCCACGGCCCGTGCATGCGCTGCCTGGAGGACGCCGTGATCCATCAGCCGGTCGACGCCTGGGAGATCGATCAGCCCGGCGGCGGCGACGACCTGACGAGCCCGTACGTCGACGACCACGACGTGCTCGACGTTGCGGCGTGGGCGCGTGACGCGCTCGTCCTGGCGCTGCCGACCCAGCTCGCGTGTCCCGACACCGAGGCGTGCAGCGAGCGCCAGCGGGCGATGGCCGAGCGTGGCGGCGTGGGGGCGAGCGACGTCGAGGAGGGCGACGCCACGGAACCCGCGGTCGATCCCCGCTGGGCCAAGCTCTCCGAGCTCAAGTTCGACTGACGCCCGCGTCCTCGGCGGGCACGAACAGGCGGGTCGGCACCGACCGGCCGCGCAGCACGACCTCGCCGTCGGGCGCCCACCGCGCCTGCTCGGCGGGGTCCGCGGCGCGCTGCACCACGGTGGCCGACGCCAGCAGTCGCCCAGGCGTGGTCTTCGCCAGCTCCGTGAGCCGCGACGCCTCGTTCACCGGATCGCCGATGACGGTGTACTCGAAGCGCGCCGCAGAGCCGACGTTGCCCGCGAGCGCCTGTCCGGCGGACACGCCGATCGCGGCCGAGAGCTCGGGGACGGCGGCCTCCAGCGCCGCTCGCAGGTCCCGGGCCGCCCGCAGGGCGTCGCCGGCGGCGTCGGGCCGGTCCAGCGGGGCGCCGAAGATGCACAGCGCCGCGTCGCCCTCGAACTTGTTGACGAACCCGCCGTGCTGGTCGGTGATCTCGACCACGACCTCGAAGAAGCGATTGAGGAGCCCGACGACCTCGGTGGCCGGACGCTCGGCGGCCATGCTCGTCGAGCCCACGATGTCGATGAAGAGGACGGCCACCTCGCGCAGCTCGCCGCCGAGCTGCACGCCGCGCTCGAGGGCCAGCTGGGCCACGTCCTGGCCGACCTGGCGGCCGAACAGGTCGTGCAGGCGCTCGCGCTCGCGCAGGCCGCCGACCATCTCGTTGAACCCGGCCTGCAGCATGCCGATCTCGCTGCCGTCGTAGACGGGGGAGTGGGCCTCGAGATCGCCGCGGCGCAGGCGTGAGACCTCGCGTCGCAGGGTGACGATCGGGTCGGCGATGGAGCGGGCCACCAGCAGCGTCGCGAGCGACCCGACGATCAGCGCGGTGCCGGCGAGGCAGAGCATCGCGATTGCGAGCCGGTCGGGCGTCGCGTTGAGCACCCCGACGATCTCGCCCAGGCCGATGAGCGCGGCCGCCACAACCGGCACGCCGGTGCTCAGCCCCCAGGTCGCCAGGATCCGGACGCTGACGCTCGCGGTCGTCGTCGTCTCCGGTGGGCCGGAGCTCAGCGATCGCGCGGCGAGGGGGCGGAGGATCCGCTCGGCCAGGAGGTAGGCGAACCCCCACGTGCCGAGGGCCGCGAGCAGAGCGGAGATGGCGATGTCGAGCGCGAGCTCGGGGGAGTAGAGGGCGAAGCCGAAGGCGGTGAACAGCGCGCTGCCGGTGAGCCACAGGACGACCTGGATGGCCACCAGCCGCCAGGGCAGGCGCAGGACGAGCTCCTGCTCGGCGGGGGTCGCCTCGCGGCCGCTGATCGCCCAGTCCCGGACGGGGTTCGTGCGCCGCAGGCTCAGGACGATGCCGATGCCGACGGCGATGGCCACGTAGGCGCCGAGCAGGAGTGCCGGAAGCTCCCAGCTGCGGCGGTCGAGCTCGTCGAGCGCCGGGAACGGCACGACCCAGACCACCATGACGAACGCGATGACCGCCCCGATGAGGTTTGCGACCACCATCGCCAGGGTGAGAAACACCCGGATGAGGGCATAACGGGCCCGCGGGGACCGCAGCGTGGCGAGGATCCGCTGATACCGCGGCCCGTGCGCGGCGGCGACCGTGCTCTCAGGCACCCGCTCGCTCTTGTATCCTCGCCTGCCCATGGCCGTACCAAAGCAGAAGCAGTCACATTCACGCACGACGAAGCGCCGCTCGCAGCACAAGCTGACGGCCCCTTCGTACAACTCGTGCCCGCAGTGCCACAGCCCGCGC
>SYBY01000165.1 GCA_005788585.1 Actinomycetota bacterium
CATCCAGTACGCGATCAGCGGCGGGCTGTCGGGCAAGGTCGAGATCTACGACAACCTGTTCCTCCTCGGCGGGTCGCTGGGGATCGACAGCACCGGCGGGCTGACGTTCAGCGGCACGGTCCGCCAGCTCTGCAACGCCGGCTACCTCGACGCGTCCGCGAAGGGCACGATCGTCAACGCCCGGAACTTCGCGTTCGAGGCCGAGGGCCTGGCGTCGAAGTGCCGGATCGGCAACGGCGCGCTGTTCGACGGGCGCACGTTCTACGCGTCGATCGAGAACGACAACGGCAAGATCCTCTACGACGCCGGGCTGGGCATCGCGCAGCTGAACCTCATCAAGGCCCCGCTGCTCATCATCGGCGACGTCTCGACGTGGCTGACCGGCGTGCAGGGATCGCTCTCGAACACGTGCGACGGCTGCTATGAACGTGGCGTGACCCAGCTGAAGTTCCAGGCCCGGGCACACGGCGCGGTCCAGACCGTGAGCCAGGTGACGAACACCGTCAACAAGGTCGTCGGGTGGATCCCCTTCGTGGGCGCGCTCATCCGGCCGGTCACCCAGATCGTCAACAACGTGACGACCACCTGCATCGCCGCGACGGCGTACGGCACGGTCGAGGTGAAGGGCCTGGTGGTGAAGAAGCTCACGATCGGGGTCCGCAACCCGCAGTTCGGGCTGCTGACCCTGCCGGTCCAGGGCGCGCTGACCATCCGCCTGAACGCCGACCTCGAGCAGGCGTTCACCAGTGGGGGCGGCGGGGTGCTCGGCCAGCTGCCCGCGGTGCAGCTGCCGCCGCTGGGCTCCGGCGGCCCCGTCCCGGGCTGGGGCTGCTGAGCCATGGCCGCTCCGGACCATGAGGTCGCCATCGTCGGCGGCGGCTTCTCCGGGATCGGGGCGGCCATCGCGCTGCACCGCGCGGGGTTCGACGACCTGTGCGTGATCGAGGACGGCGACGGCGTCGGGGGTGCGTGGCACTGGAACACGTACCCCGGCGTCGCGGTCGACATCCCGTCGTTCAGCTACCAGTTCTCCTACCGCCAGCGCAGCGACTGGTCGCGGGTCTACGCGCCCGGCGCCGAGCTGAAGGCGTACGCCGAGCACCTCGTCGACACGTACGGCCTGCGGCCGAAGCTGCGCCTGAACACGCGGGTGACCGCCGCGACGTTCGACGACGCCACGCACCTGTGGCACCTGGAGACCGCCACGGGCGAGGAGCTGACGGCACGCCACGTCATCGGCGCGACCGGCGTGCTGACCCAGCCCAAGCCGCCGGACATCCCGGGGCTGGACTCCTTCGCCGGAACGACGGTGCACACCGCCCGGTGGGACCACGGCCTCGACCTGTTCGGCCGCCGCGTCGCGGTGATCGGGACCGGCGCGTCGGCGGTGCAGCTCATCCCGTCGATCGCGCCGGACGTGGCGCACCTCACGGTCTTCCAGCGCACGCCGATCTGGTGCCTGCCCAAGCTCGACGCGCCGATGCCGCGCGCCGTCCAACTCGCCCTGAAGTGGGTCCCGGGCGCGCGCTGGCTGACGCGGATGGCCAGCCAGGCCTACGTCGAGCTGACCTTCCCGGTGTCGGCGCACTTCGCGTCGTCGCTGCCGCTGGCCAAGCGCGGTGAGCAGGTCGGCCACAAGTTCCTGCGCGACCAGGTCCGTGACCCCGCCGTCCGCGACAAGCTCACGCCGCGCTACGGCCTCGGCTGCAAGCGCCCGAGCTTCTCCAACGACTACCTCGCGTCGTTCAACCGCGCGAACGTCGCGCTGGAGACCACGCCGATCGCGGAGATCACCCCGGCCGGGGTGAGGACCGAGGACGGCGTCGAGCACGAGATCGACGTGCTCGTCCTGGCCACCGGCTTCAAGGTGTTCGAGGAGGGCAACATGCCGCCCTACCCCGTCACCGGCCGCGGCGGCGCCGACCTCAGCGCGTTCTGGTCCGAGCACCGGTACCAGGCCTACGAGGGCGCGAGCGTCCCGCGGTTTCCCAACCTCTTCATGATCCTCGGGCCGTACGGCTACAACGGGTCCTCGTACTTCACGCTCATCGAGAATCAGATGCGGCACATCGTGCGGGCCCTCGTCCACGCCCGCGACCGGGGCGCGACGCGGATCGAGGTCCGGGAGGAGGCGAACGCCAGGTACTTCGCGGACATGCTCGGCCGCCGCCACCGGCAGGTGTTCTTCCAGGGCACGTGTGCGACGGCCAACAGCTACTACTTCGACCGCCACGGCGACGTGCCGCTGCGGCCGGCGACGACCCTCGAGGCGAGGTGGCGCAGCGGCCGGTACGACCTGGGCGACTACCGCTTCGATGCATTGACTGCCTGACCACTCGATAGGCGACTTGAGTTTCGCCCATGGTTGGTCGATGGTGTGGGTGATGCCTGCACCCCCGCCGTCCAGAGAAGGGGAGCAACTCGACGAGGTCGGCCTGTTCTGGGAACAGGCCGGGGAGCTGTTCTGCGTGCTGGATGCCGAGGGCCGGTTCCTGCGCGTGAACCCGGCATGGACGCGAACCCTGGGCTGGAAGGCCGACGAGCTGCTGGGCCGCCGCGCCGCCGACTTCCTCGGCGGCGGCGACGCATGCGCCACGGAGTCGGCCGAGCTGATGCCCGGCGGCGAGCTCGTCATCCACGACGTCGACAACCGCTACCGCCACCAGGACGGCAGCATCCGCTGGCTGCGGTGGAACGGCTACCAGCGCGACGGCAGGTGGTTCGGAACGGCGCGCGACATCACCGCCAGCCGCACGATGGACCTCGCGCTGCGGATCTCCGAGCGGCGCGCGCGCAGCATGCTCGAGGCGATGAACGACGGGCTGGTGATCGTCGACGGCCGGGGCCGGATCGTGGAGGTCAACGGCGTCTTCTCCAAGCTCGTGGGGCTCGGCGTGCGTGACATCGTCGGCCTGACCGCGCCGTACCCGTGGTGGCCGGACGACGAGCACGACGCGATGTCCGGTCTGCTGCGCGAGCTCCTGTCGGGCGAGACCAGCACGGCGGAGACCGTGGTGCAGCACGCCGACGGACGCCGCATCCCGGTGATCGTGAACATCGCGCGGCTGTCGGGTGACCGCGACGGCAACGAATCCCTCCTCATCGCCGTACGCGACATCAGCGAACTCGTGGCCCTTCGCGACCGGCTCGTGGAGGCCAACCGGATGGCCCGCCTGGCGTCCTGGGAGTGGTACGCCGCCGGCGACCGGCTCATCGTCTTCGGCGACGGGATCCGTCCCGACATGCCGCCGGTCTACGAGATCACGGGCGACGAGAGCCTGGCGTTCGTCGTCGACCCCGACCAGCGCGATCAGTTGCGCCGGCTGCGCGCCGAGATCGTCTCCGGCGAGCGCGAGGCATTCACGATCCACCTGAGGATCGAGGGGTTCGGCGGGGCCGCCACGTGGGCGGAGTCGCACGGTGCCCCGATCCGCAACCCGGATGGGGTCATCGTCGGGGTGCGGGGGACGATGCAGCAGGTGAGTAGCGGTCCGCCTGCGGAGAGGTGAGCGCGCCCGAGAGGATTCGAACCTCTGACCTTCGGTTCCGTAGACCGACGCTCTATCCAGCTGAGCTACGGGCGCAGCGGCCAGCGAGTGTAGCCGGACCGGCGTTCGCCAGGGGGTGTGAGCATTGCGCTTCCCCACGCGAACCGCAAAGCGCACACCCCGCCCGACACGCGACCATCCACCGCGTGACCCGCTCCCACGCCCTTCTGGGCAGCATCGCGTTCTTCTTCGTCGGCCCGCTGCTGGAGGCCGGCGCCGGGCCGTACGTCATCACCGGCGGGTTCGACCGTGGGGACGGCGTCCTCGACCACCCGGCCGCGCAGGTCGCCGGCGTCGTCCTCATCGCCGCCGGGCTCCTCGTCATCGCCGCCTGCTTCGTCCGGTTCGTCGCCGACGGCGTCGGCACCCCGTCCCCGCTCGCCCCGCCGCAGGAGCTCGTCGCCCGCGGCCCGTACCGCCACGTGCGCAACCCCATGTACGTCGCCACCGCCGCCGTCATCATCGGCGAGGGGCTCCTCATCGCGCGGCCGATCCTGCCGCTCGCCGCCATCGCGTACCTCGGGGCGATGGCGCTGCTCGTCCTCCGCTTCGAGGAACCGCTCCTGCACAAGCGGTTCGGCGCGTCCTGGGACACCTACGCCGCCGCCGTGCCGGGCTGGGTACCGCGCCTCTCCCCCTGGTCCGGCGGGTAGGCTCGACCGCCATGCGCGCTGCCCTCGCCACCGCCGCCACGGCCCTCGCCGTCCTCCTGCTGACCGCCGCCCCCGCGCAGACCACGACGCTCGCGGAGACCACCATCAAGGGCACCTGGACGGGTACGCTCACGCAGCGCGACTCCCCGGACTTCAAGGTCACCGCGACCATCCGCAGCTTCAACCGCTTCACCGCGCGCAACAGCGTCCGCTACGGCGCGCCGCTGAACTGCCGCGGCCACTGGCGCTTCCTCAGCTCCAAGGGGAGCACGTACCGGTTCCGCGAGACGATCACGTCCGGGGACAGCGCGAGCTGCAAGGGCTCCGGCACCATCGTGCTGCGCGCGAAGTCCGGCCCCGAGCGCCTGGAGTACCGCTTCACGGGCGGGGGCGTGACGAGCCGCGGGACACTGCGCCGGCCCGCCGGCGACTGAGCTACGCGGCCTGCTGGTGGGGCGGCTGGTGCGGCTGGATGTCCGGCTTGGCGTCCGGCCGCCCGGCTGACGCGTAGGCGACGGCCTCGTTGGCCGCCATCGGCTTGGCGAACAGGTAGCCCTGGCCGAGCTGACAGCCCAGCGCCTTCAGCCGGGCGAGCTGCTCGGGGGTCTCGATGCCCTCGACGACGAAGTCCAGGCCCAGGCCCGACGCCAGCGACGCGACCGTCCGGATGATCGTGCTCGCGTGCGGGTCGTCGCCGTCGATGAGGCGCCGCGCGAAGGACATGTCGAGCTTCAACACGTCGAGCGGGAGGTCCTGCAGGTAACTCAGCGACGATTAGCCGGTGCCGAAGTCGTCGAGCGAGATCCGCGCACCGGTCGCCCGCAGGGCCTCCAGGCGCTTGAGCTGCTCGTCCTGGCCGTCGAGCAGCACGCTCTCGGTGACCTCCAGCGTCAGGCGGCCCGGCGGCACCTGGAAGTCCTCCAGCGCCTGGCGGACGGTCTCCCCGATCATCGGGTCCTCGAGCTGGCGGGTCGAGAGGTTGACGCTCAGGTACACGCCCGGATGGATCTTCGCGGCCCAGCGCGCCGACTCGCGCAACACCCAGGTGCCGATCTCGCCGATGATCCCGGAGTCCTCGGCGAGCGGGATGAAGACGCCCGGCGGCACGAGACCGTGAAGCGGGTGCTCCCAGCGCACGAGCGCCTCGAAGGCGCGCAGCCGGTTGTGCTCGAGGTCGACAATCGGCTGGAGGAACAGGCGCAGCTCACCGCGGCTGGCGGCGCCCACGAGCTCGTCGGCCAGGCGCAGCCGCTCGGAGATCTCCTCGCGCATCGACGCGTCGAAGCGCGCGTACATGCCGCGCGCGCGGCGCTTGGCGGCGTACATCGCGGTGTCCGCGTCGCGCAGCAGGTCCTCGGGCGCTTCGCCGCCGTGGCCGATCGCGATGCCGATGCTGGCGCTCACGCTCATCCAGCGGCCGTCGACCGACACCTGCTGCTGGAGCAGGAACTGGACGCGGCGGGCGAGCTCGTCGGCCTCGGCCTCGTCCTTCAGGCCCTCGCAGAGAATGGCGAACTCGTCGGCGCTGAAGCGGGCGACGATGTCCATGGCGCGCATGCCCGTCGCCAGCCGCTCGCCGACCGCGGCGAGCATCTGGTCGCCGATCTGGTGGCCGAGCGCGTCGTTGGTCAGCTTGAAGTTGTCGAGGTCGAGCAGCAGCAGCGCGAGCACGTCGCCCGAGCGGCGGGAACGCGCCTGCGCGGCCGCCACGTGCTCGAGCAGCAGCGTGCGGTTCGGCAGCCCGGTGAGCTCGTCGTGCAGCGCGCGGTGCGCGAGGTCGCGCTGGTGGCGGTCGCGCTCGATGACGCGGCCGAGCTGCACACCGACCTGGGTCAGGATCCGCAGGAGCCGCGGGGCCGGCTTGATCTTGTGGTGGGCGAAGGCCTCGACGACGCCGACGACCTCGTCCTGAATGGTGACCGGGAACGCCATCGCGCTGACGAGCCCCGAGGTCACGGCCTGGGGTGCGCGCGGGAAGTTCGGGTCCACGCGGACGTCCGCGATCCACGCCGGCTTGCCGCTGACGATGACCCGGCCGGGCAACCCGACGCCCTTCGGGAGCGTCATCCGCTTCGTCACCTCGACGAACGAGCCGTACCTCGACCGGTCGTCGAGATGCCAGATGTCGGTCGAGCGCGCATTGCCGTCGGCGTCGGGCAGGTAGACGTGGCCCAGCGGCCAGCCGACGTGCGCGCAGACCAGGTCCAGGCACTTCGCGTAGGCCTCGTCGATGGACTTCGCCCCGTTCGCCGCGACCGCGATCTCCTCCAGCAACCCGACGGTCGAGATCTCCTCGCGCATGCGACGGGCGAGTGGCCAGAAGATGAGCGCGCCGATGATGATGAGCCCCGACACGATCAGCCCGGTGCTGACGAACAGCACCCAGGAGAGGCTGCGCGCGGACGCCACGCTGGCCTCCTCGTAGGCGCGGACCTGGCGCTCGAGGTCCTGCAGGAGCGGGCCGCGGGCGGCAGCCATGATGCGCTGCACGCGCGGGTTGCCGACGGTCGGCGTGGTGCCGGGGCGGGCGATGGCCAGCGCGTCGGAGGTGAAGCGTTCGATCCGCGGGGTCAGGCGCTTGCGCTCACGGAGGTCCTGCACGAGCGGCGGGGCGGCGCCGGCGCCCAGGATCTCGGGCTGCGCGACGAGGATCTCGTTGTCCGCGCGCATCGTGCGCGCGGCGGTGCGCAGCGCGATCCGGTCGCGGCGCTGCTGCACCGGGGAGCCGGTCGTCGCCAGGCGGGTCGTGAGGAACGCGATGCGCTCCGTGAGCATCCGCTGCCGGCCGGCGGTGTTGATGACGCGGGCGTCGCCCTGCTGCCTCGTCGCGTCACCCTGCTCGATGGCGTACGCGCCGACGACGAGGACCGCGAGCACCACGAGGCTCGCGATGAAGGGCAGTTCCAGGCGGCGGCGGGGCAGGTAGTCGCCCGTCTGCAGACGCTGCTGGAGAGCCGGGAGAGACAGGGGCGGAAATCGGAGGCGCACCGTCCCGGGTTATCGGCATCCGGCGCGCGATCTGGCGAGCTTTGCGCGCCAGGCGTCGGCAAACGGACGATCAGCCGCGCGTGGACACGCCGTCCACGAGCGCCGTCAGCTCCGCCAGCTGGGTCTGCAGGCCGCCGCAGACCTGCTCGCACAGCTCGAAGACGCCGGGATCGGCGACCGAGTACCGGGCGCTCGTGCCGTCCTTGCGGCGGCTGACGATGCCCGCCTGCAGGAGGACGCCCAGGTGCTTGGACGTGTTCTGCTGGCTCGTGCCCAGGCGCGCGGTGAGGTCGGCGACCGACAGCTCCCCGTCGCGGAGCTGGTCGAGGATGCGGATGCGGTTCGGGTCGCCGATGACGCGCAGTCGCGCGGCGATGAGCTCGGCGAGGTCATGGGGAATCGGTCGGGGAAGTGCCATGGATGCGGTCCTTCGCGGTGGTCAGCGGGTCGAGCAGCTGTTGCCGCCCGCCTCGAGGTCTGGATCGTAGGGATGGCGCCCGGCGTTCACGGCGATGACGGCCTCGTAGTTCGCCGGGCGGGGTGGCATGTCGGCGAGCAGCTCCTCCGCGAAGGCCGCCGGATCGTCGATCGCCAGTTCCGGGACGGTGCTGCGCACCTCACCGAGCGTGGCGCGGACCGCGGCGGCATGGAGCCCTGGGTGCGTGTGCCCCGGCAACAGGACGATGTCGTCGCCCAGGGCCAGGACCCGCTCGTGCAGCGTGTCGTGCAGCAGGCGTCCCATCTCGCGCGCCCCGTCCGGGTCGCCCTGCTGGAGGTCGGGCCGGGCGATCCCGTCGACGAAGAGCGAGTCACCGCCCAGGAGGGCCCGGCCGGCGAGCACGAGACCCGTCATGTCGGTCGTATGGCCGGGCAGGGCGAGCGCGCGGATCGAGACGCCGCCGATGTCGAGGGCGTCGCCGTCGTTCAGCGGGACGACCTCATCGGCGTACGCGATCCCGCGTTCGATCGCTGCGGCGGGCAGGTGGAGACGTGCCGAGGCACGCTGCGCGAGCGCGCGGGCACCCGAGAGGTGGTCGGCGTGCAGATGGGTGTCGACGACGGCGGTGATCCGCACCCCGAGGTCGTCGGCGAGCGCGAGGTAGGCGTCGACGTGCGGCGCGGGATCGACGACGAGCGCCTCACCGCCCGCCGCGACGAGGTAGGAGAGGCAGCCACGGCCCGGGCGCTCGATCTGGCGCACCTCGAGCCCGGGGACGCCGAGGTCGACGACGTGGTCGCGCAGCAGGGTGATCCAGGCGCGCATGCCACCGGCGAGCACGGCGACGTCGACTCCCGCTGCGGCCAGGGCGCCGCCCACGCGATCGGCGGTGATGCCGCGATGGCAGACCGTGATGACGGGCCCGCGCAGCGAGGCGGCGACGATGGCGGGATCTGCGAGCACCTCGGCGGCGGGGATGTGGCGCGTGCGGACGCTGGGCGCCTCGATGGTCCACGACGCGTCGTCGCGGACATCGAGCAGCGTCAGCCGCTCACCGGCGACGATGCGGTCCGCAAGCGCCGCCGGGGTGATCTGCGTGGGGGATGCGGTCGCGATACTCATATTCACCACTATACAACACTGTGGTTGTGCTTACACACCGACGCCCACCACCGTGGCCGCGGCGACACCCACCGCAACCGCTGCGACGAACGCCGCGAAGCCCCGCCCCAGCGTGCGCAGCGGCACCCGGTCCGCAAGATGCGGCGCGACGAGCGCGCCGGCCACCGTCGCCGCCCCCATGACCAGTGCAACCGGGACATCGAGCCGCTCGCCGGCAGCCAGATGGGCGCCGAGCCCGCACAAGGACACGATCCCGACGATGACCATGGACGTGCCCATCGCCTCGCGCATGCCGAAGCTCAGCCCGACCGCGAGCGCCGGGACGACGAGGAAGCCGCCGCCGACCCCCACAAGGCCGGTGACCGCGCCGACGACGAAGCCGATGGGGACGAGCACCTGCGCCCGCGCCTTGGGACACCCGGCCGCGGCGGCGCCGGGCTGGCCGGCGCGCTGCCACGTCGCACGCGCGGCGAGCAGCATGACGCCGGAGAAGAGGAAGAGCAGGAACGCGCCGCCGGCGAGCTGATTGCCGATGGTCCCGAGGACACTGCCGGCCACGGCCGCGCCCGCGAACCACGCGGCAGAGGACCAGCAGACCGCGCCGCGACGCATCTGCCCGGCGGAACCCGCAGCCGCGGCGGCGGCGACCACCGCCAGGCTCACCGTCGTGGCCGTGTGGACGTCGAGCCCGATCGCGTAGACGAGCACCGGCACGGCGAGCACGGCGCCGCCCCCGCCGACCATCCCGACGGCCAGGCCGATCATCACGCCGAACGGGATGGCGACCAGCACGCCCTCCACGGATTACACAACCACACAGTGGTACATAGGTACAAGGTACCCCATCCACCGCCGCGTTACGACAGGGCGCCCGCCAATTCGCGCCGAGAGCGCACCCCAAGCTTGCGATACGCGTTCGTCAGGTGCACCTCGACGGTCTTCGGCGTGACGAACAGCGTCTGCGCGATCTCCCGGTTCGCCTGCCCACCCGCCGCGAGATCCACCACCCGCCGCTCACTCGGCGTCAGCGCCTCGACGCCCGCCAGAGCGTCCGATCGCGGGCGCGCCCCCGCGGCGTGAAGCTCGGCGCGGACGTGGTCGACGAGACCGTGCGCGTCGCAGGCCGACGCCACGTCGAGCGCGCGCCGCAGCGGCTCGCGCGC
>SYBY01000166.1 GCA_005788585.1 Actinomycetota bacterium
GCGCAACGCCGTTCCGTCCTTCGCCGCGATGGCCTCGGTCGTCGTCACGATGCTCGTCCTCGGGGTCTTCATCCCGATCATCCAGGCGACCACCGGCGCCGCCAACGACGTCCGCAGCAAGGTGCTCGTCGACGTCTACCTCAAGACGAACGCCAAGGACGCCGACGTCGAGCGCGTCCGCCAGGTGCTGGCCAGCGACACGCCGCACGTCGGCAACGTGACCTTCATCAGCAAGGCCGACGCGTACGCCGAGGAGAAGAAGCGCAACCCCGAGGCCTATGAGCTGCTGGGCTCCAACCCGCTGCCGGACACGTTCCGCGTGACGCCGGACAAGCCGGAGAACGTGCAGGCGCTGCGCGACGCGCTCGCGCCCATGACCGCGAGCGGCTCGCGCACGACCACCGACCCCGCGATCGGCGAGGTCCGCAACCGCCGCGAGGAGACCGACAAGATCCTGTCGGCCACGCGCGTCGTGAAGCTGACCGTCGGCGTGCTCGCCGTGCTGCTGCTCGGGGTGGGCAAGGTCGCGCTGCTCGACCCGCTGGCTGCGGACTTCGCGCTGCTGAGCTCGCCCGAGACCATCAACTTCCCGCTGCTCATCGCGATCATCCTGGGGGCGAGCGTCGGCGTCGCCGCACTCGGTTCGGGACTGTCGCTGCGCCGCTTCCTCCGGGTTTAGGTTCGTTCAGGCGACGGAGGGCTGTCCTTTAGGAAGCCCTCCTAGCCTCGAAGCTCATGCGCCGCTGGTCCACGCTGCTCCTCGTCCTGCTCCTGCCCGTCGTGTTCGTCGGGGGCATCTGGCTGGGCGGTCATCCGACGGTGCTGCCCGGCCCGGTCCGTGACGTGCTCGTCGACGACCAGGTGTCCGTGGTCGCGGAGGCGATGGACAGGGTCGGCGACGACTATTACCGCAAGGTCTCCGACGAGGACATCGCCGACGCGGCGGTGGGCGGGATCGTCTCGTCGCTGAAGGACCGCTTCAGCGCCTACCTCGATCCGAAGGACTACACGCAGTACGCCGATGCGCGGGACAGCCAGTTCAGCGGTGTCGGCCTCGGCGTGCAGGGCAACGAGGCCGGGCTGCGCATCGCGACCGTCTACGAGGATTCCCCCGCCGAGAAGGCGGGGCTGAAGATCGGCGACATCATCGTCGCCGCCGACGGCACGTCGCTGCGGGGCAAGTCCGAGAGCGCATCGACGTCGCTCATCAAGGGTCCCGAGGACACCGAGGTCACGCTGACCGTGCGGCGCGGCAAGCGCGAGTTCGAGCGCACGATGCGCCGGGCGCGGATCACGGTCCCCGCAGTGACGAGCGAGACCGTCGAGACCGCCGACGGGGACGTCGCTGTGATCCGCCTGGCGTCGTTCTCCAGCGGCGCGCACGGAGAGCTGTACGCGGCGATCAGGAAGGCCGAGCAGGACGGGGCGAAGGGCATCGTCTTCGACCTGCGGGGCAACCCCGGCGGCCTGGTGAGCGAGGCACGACTGGTCGCCAGCGCGTTCCTCGAGGACGGCGAGATCGTCACGACGCGCGGGCGCAACGTCCCGACGCGGACCCTGAACGCCACGGGCGATCCGGTGGCGCCGGACATCCCGGTCGTGGTGCTCGTCGACAAGGGCAGCGCCTCGGCGGCGGAGATCGTCGCGGGCGCGCTGCAGGACCGCGACCGGGCGGAGCTCGTCGGCGAGCGCACGTACGGCAAGGGCGTCTTCCAGGAGATCACCCCGCTGCGCAACGGCGGGGCGCTCGACATCACGGTCGGCCAGTACTTCACGCCGAGCGGACGCAATCTCGGCGGCAGGGGCACGTCCCGCGGATCCGGCCTGCAGCCGGACGTCCAGGCCAAGGACGACGCCGACACCGAGCGCGACGAGGCGCTGGATCGCGCCGTGCGCGAGCTCCGCTCGGAGCTGTGAACCGGCCGCAGACCGTCGGCGTCCTGCGCTCGAAGGGGCGCTTCATGGTCGTCGAACCGCTGTTCGAGCGCGGGCGCCCCGTCACGGTCGAGCGCGACAAGCGCTACGCGCTGGGCGATGTCGTCGTGGTGGGCCCGGGCCGGGGCGGCAAGCGCGCCCGGGTGGTCAAGCGCCTGGGCAAGCCCGACAACGCGTCGGTGGTGCTCGAGGCGCTCATGCTCGACCGCGGCCTGCGGCGGCGGTTCGATCCGCTGATCGACCGGCGGGCCGCGGAGTCGCGGGACGCCGGCGGCCACCGCCATGAGGTGGCGCGTCGGGACCTGCGCGACCTGCCGACGTTCACGATCGACCCGGCGACCGCGAAGGACTTCGACGACGCGATCAGCGCCGAGCGCCGGGAGGACGGGGTCATCCGCGTCTGGGTCCACATCGCCGATGTCAGCGCGTTCGTCGAGCCGCGGTCGCCGGTCGACCGTGAGGCGATGCGCCGCAGCACGAGCGTCTACGTGCCCGGCCGGGTCGAGCCGATGCTGCCCGAGGCGCTGTCGAACGACGCGTGCTCGCTCGTCCCCGGGCAGGACCGCCTGGCAGTTACCGCGGAGCTCGACCTGCGTGACGGCGCCTGCGTGCGCGCTGCGTTCTTCCGGTCGGTGATCCGCAGCGACGAGCGGCTGGACTACGACCGCGTGGACCGGATCTTCGCGGGGTCCGAGCCCGCCCGTGACCCCTGGGCCGAACCGCTTGCCGCCGCGCGCGAGGCTGCGGCGGCCCTGCACGAGGTCCGGCTGCGCGGCAGCGCGTTGGAGCTCAGCACGGCCGAGCCGGAGTTCGTCTTCGAGGCGTCGGGTCACATCCGCGGGCAGACCGAGAGCCAGCAGACGGAGTCCCACCGCGTCATCGAGCACCTCATGATCGCGACGAACGAGCAGGTCGCGTCGCTGCTGTCCGGACGCGGGATCCCGACGCTGTACCGCGTGCACGAGCGGCCGGAGGGCGAGGCGGTGCGCAAGCTCGTCGCGCAGCTGGAATCCCTCGGCGTCCCAGCCCCGGAGGTCCCGTCCGGCCTGTCCCGCGCCGACGCGGCGGAGCTCGTCGCCGAGTGCTCACGCACGGTGGACACGTTCGTCCGCGAGACGGGCCACGGCCGGGTCGGCCTGACCTTCCTCGTCCTGCGTGCGCTCAAGCAGGCCCGGTACCACCCGCGCAACCTCGGACACGCCGGCCTCGGGCTCGAGCACTACTGCCACTTCACGTCGCCGATCCGCCGGTACCCCGACCTCATCTGCCACCGCGCCCTGCTCGCGGCGATCGGGGCCGGCGAGGAGGCGCCCCGTGCCGACACCATGGACGAGGCCGCGGAGTGGACGAGCACCCGCGAGCGCGACGCGATGACGATCGAGCGCGACGCCGACCGGGTCGCGCGCTGCTTCCTGCTCGAACGCCAGCTGCTCAAGGACGCCGGGCCGTTCGAGGGCGAGGTCACGGGGGTGATCGGCGCGGGCGCGTTCGTGCGCTTCGGCGGCGGCCACGAGGGCCTGATCCCGGTGCGCCGGCTGGGCGACGGCTGGTGGGACCTCAACGAGGAGGGGACGATCCTGTACGCGGCCGACAGCGGTCGCCGGATCCGGCTGGGCGACGACGTGCGCGTCGTGGTCGATCGGGTCGACGCGCCGCGCGGGCGCGTCGACCTGCTGCCTGCGGGTGAGCGGCGACCTAGCGGCGGCGGAACGGATCGACGTAGACGTCGTCGATCGTGATCGGTGCTCCCTGCGCGGTGATGCGCAGCGCGAGCGTGCCGCCGGTCAGCAGCGGGAGGCCCGACAGCGTCAGGATCTGATGCGTTGGCTTCCAGTCGCGGTTGGGCATGACGACGCCGAGCGTCGTGCCGGCGAGGATCCCGTCCTGGTTCGGGTACAGGATGTCGACGCGCGCGCCGGCGAGAAACGGCAGCCTGCCGCCCTTGGTGAAGAGCCGGGCCGTCGGGTGGGTGAGGCCACCGCACAGGGGCGGGGTGACGACGGAGGAGCCCTTCGGCAGGTACAGCGCGCGGTGGTCGGTCGCCGCGGTGACCTTCCACGGCTCGTTGTCCTCGACGATCGAGGCGCCGCCGGAGATGCTCCAGCCGTCGAGCGTGCCCTCGAAGTCGCCGCCCGGGACGAGCGTGTAGTTCGCGTGGTCGCCCCAGCGCGCGAAGGGCTTGGACAGCACCTGGTTGCAGTCGCCGCCGGGTGTGACCGCGGCCACGGTGTCCTCGACGGCCTTCAGCGTGCCCTCCAGGTCGCCCTTGGCCAGCGCGTCCGTGGCCGACGGGACGGCCTGGCCGACGGCGTCGGTGGTCGACTTCAGGGTGGACCCGAGCGCGCCCGGGAGCGAGCCGAGGAGGCTCTTCGAGGCGCTGGCCGGGGCGGCGCCGAGGCCGAAGCCGGCGAGGGCGATCGCCGAGGCGGTGAGAAGGTGTGACATCCGTGTCATCTGGTGGCTCCAAGTGGTGAGTGCGAGGCACGTGACCGCACGCCTGTGGGTCACCAGAAGGTGGTAAGTAGGAAATCCGTCTGAGGGCGCGCTTCGGGTTCAGGAGCTGGACGCCTGTTGTCGATTTCTGGCTTTGGATGTCCACACTCAGCCCGGAGATCGAGGCGCTGTTCAAAGAGCAGTCGCAGCGCGAGGAGTCACGTCCGCCGCTGCGTGCCGTGGTCGTCGAAGTGATTGCCACGGTCGCGCTCGCGCTGGCGGTCCTGGCGATGCTGACGCTGTTTCCGGGCGGCGACGCCGCTCGACCCGCGGTGCTTCTTGCGCTGGTCGTGGCCTACGCGCTTGCCGCATCGGTGCGGTTCGATGTTGGACTCGGCTACACGTCGCCGGTCCAGCTCGTCGCGATTCCGATGTGGTTCGCGGTGCCGCCCGCCTACCTCCCGGTGTTGATCGCTGCTGGACTCGTCACGCAGAAGGCCGGAGAACTCGTCCTTCAGCGCGGTCGCAGTCATGCGGCCGGCGTGGCGATGGCGGTGCCCGACGCGTGGCACGCCGTCGGGCCCGCGCTCGTCCTCGGAGCCGCGGGCGCCGTTGAGCCCTCCCTCGCGGACTGGCCCATCTATGCGGCCGCACTGCTGGCGCAGATCGTTGTGGACGCCGCCGTGAGCACGGCGCGGGGCTGGGCGGAACTCGGCGCCCCGGACCTGCACCTCAAGGTTATGGGCTGGGTCTGGCTCGTCGACATCGCTCTGGCGCCGATCGGGTTGCTGGCCGCCGTCGTGATGGCCTCCGCACCGGCGGCGCTGCTGTGTGTGCTCCCGCTCCTCGCCCTCCTCGCGGGCTTCGCGCGAGAACGCGACGAGCGCATCCGCCAGGCACTCCAGCTCTCGGGTGCCTACCGCGGGACGGCGATCCTGCTCGGCGACGTGCTCGAAGCCGACGATGCCTACACGGGCGGGGAGCACACGCAGGGCGTGGTGGAACTCGGCTTGGCTGTAGGACGTGAGCTCGGCCTCGATGCGCAGGCGCTGCGCGATCTCGAGTTCGGCTCGCTGTTGCACGACATCGGCAAGCTCCGGGTCAGCAACGAGATCATCAACAAGCCCGGCAAGCTGACCGAAGCCGAATGGGAGATCATCCGCCGCCACCCGATCCACGGCGAGGAGATGCTGGCCCGCGTCGGGGGTGCGCTGGAGAAGGTCGGCGAGATCGTCCGCGCGCACCACGAGCGCGTCGACGGCGGCGGCTATCCCGACGGGCTTCAGGGTGACGAGATCCCCATGGAGTCCCGGATCATCTGCGTCTGCGACTCGTTCAGCGCCATGACGACGACGCGGTCGTACCGGTCCGCGATGCGCCGCGAGGAGGCATTCGCAGAACTCCGCCGGTGCGCAGGCGAGCAGTTCGACGAACGCGTGGTGGAGGCGCTCATCCGGGTCGTCGCGCGGCGGCCGGAGACCCAGGAACCCCACCTGCGCCTCGCTGTGGGGTGAGGGCCCAGGGAGGAATCGGGGTGTAACTCGGTAGGAAATACGTCTGGACGCTCGGTCAGTTCGTCAACGCGCGGGGATCGGCTGCCGAACCAGGGGCAGACGTGTCCACCCTGGACCCCGATATCGAAGAGCTGTTCGAAGAGCAGGGCGCCCGTGAGGCGTCGGCCCCGCCGCTGCGGACGGTCGCCGTCGAGCTGACCGCGACCGCTGCTCTCGCGCTCGCGGTCCTGGCGATGTTCACGCTCTTCCCTGGCGGCGCCTTCGCACCGCCGGTCGTGGTGGTCGGCCTCGTCGTCGCCTATGCGCTCGCCGCACTCGTCCGCTTCGACATCGGTCTGGGGTTCACGTCTCCGGTCCAGCTGGTCTTCATCCCGATGTGGTTCGCGGTGCCGCCCGCGTTCCTGCCGGTGGTCGTGGCCGCAGGACTGCTGCTGGAGCAGCTCCTCACGATCGTGGCGACCAAGCGCGCTCGACATCCGCTACGGGTGCTGAGCACCATCCCCGACGCGTGGCACGCGGTCGGGCCGGCGCTCGTCATTGGACTCTCCGGGATCACCGAGCCGTCCTTCGCTGACTGGCCGGTGATCGCCGCAGCGCTGGGGGCACAGGTCGTTGTCGATTTTGCGACGCTCACCGCCCGCGGATGGGCGGATCTAGGCATCACGCCAGATCTGCACGTACGCCTCACCGCGTGGATCTACGCCGTGGATCTCGCGCTCGCCCCGGTCGGACTGCTGGCCGCAGTCGCGATGACCCAGACGCCCCTGGCAGCCCTCTGCCTCTTCCCGCTCCTTGGATTGTTCTCGGTGTTCGCCCGCGAGCGCGATGCGCGCATACGCCAAGCGCTGCAGCTTTCCAGCGCGTATCGGGGAACAGCGATCCTCCTTGGAGACGTTCTCGAGGCTGACGATGCGTACACGGGCGGTGAGCACACCCACGGAGTCGTCGCGCTCAGCCTGGAGGTGGGTCGTGAGCTCGAGCTTCCCGCTCCGGCGCTACGGGACCTGGAGTTCGGATCGCTGCTGCACGACATCGGCAAGCTGCGCGTGAGCAAAGAGATCATCAACAAGCCCGGCAAGCTCTCTGAGGCCGAGTGGCAGATCATCCGTCGCCATCCCGTGGATGGCCAGGAGATGCTCTCGCGAGTCGGCGGCGCACTGGAGCGGGTCGGGGAGATCGTGCGCGCTCACCATGAGCGCGTCGACGGCGGTGGGTATCCCGACGGTCTGAAGGGCGAGCAGATCCCATTGGAGGCGCGGATCATCTGCGCATGCGATGCGTATAGCGCGATGACGACGAATCGGTCGTATCGGCCCGCTATGCCGAGAGCGGAGGCTCTGGCCGAGCTCAGGCGGTGCGCGGGCGAGCAGTTCGACACCCAGGTGGTCGAGGCGCTCATCCGCGTGGTGGCGCGGCGTGCGGACGCTACGGTTCCGCATCTGCGTCTCGCGGCCTAGGGCCACGAGACGCATGCGGACGGTTCATCAGATCACTTAGCGGCGGCCGGGCATGGGGATCCTCCGATCAGGTGAACAGGGGCGTGACGGGCCGTGCGGACCGCAGCATCCGACTGCGGCGCAGGTGATCTGGGGATCGGGACCGTCACGGGTCCGACGACTGGTGGCTGGGATCTCATGTCATCCCTGCCGTGGTGGGAGAGGGAGCGGGCGTGACCGCGGGGCGCCAGAGGGCTAGACCGAGGCACGCGACGACGCCGAGTCCGAGGCTGCCGGCCAGCAGGTAGACCTGTGCCGGCGTGAGCACCTCGCTGAGCCCGCCGCCGATCAGATAGCCGATGCCCGGTGCCGCCATCGCGAGGCTCTCGGTCACGCCGGCGGTCTGCGTTCGAACCGCAGGCGGGACCGCCTCGAGCGTCACCACCGTAAGCGACGCCCAGAAGAGGCCGTTGCCCATCCCCCCGAACACAGCGGCGGCGTACGCGACAGCGAGGCTGTCCGCGACGGCGAAGACGACGTAGGAGCCAGCGAACAGGGTTCCTGCGAGGAGGAAGGTGCCGAGCATGGACCAGCGCCGCAGGAGGGCGAACGTGAGTCCGCCGAGAAGCAGTCCGACGCCCCAGACGGTGAGCAGGGCCGCGTAGTTCGCGGTGCTCCCCCCGAGGGACTCCTCGATGTACGGAATGATGATCGGCTCGTCCATGAACAGCAGGACGAGGAGTGATCCCGACGCGACGAGGATTGCGGCGACCCCCGGGCTCATGGAGATCAAGCGGAGCGCTTCGCGGAAGCCGACGGCAGGCGTTGGCTCCTGGGTATCGCCACTGCCAGCCGCGGTGCCGCCCAGTCGCCATGTGGCGGCCGCAAGGCAGGCGAAGATCGCCGCCGCCGCCAGCACGCCGGCTTGGGTCCCGACGAGGACGGTCACAGCTCCGGCGATCGCTGGACCCAGCATGTTGATAGATCCCGAACTCACGTTCAGCGCGGCCGCGCCCTCACGCAGCTTGCCGTGCGCGTCCAGCGCATTGCAGCCCGCTGTGCGGGTGAGCACCCGACCGGTGGCGGCGAGGGTCGACGCCACGAAGGTCAGCGCGTACAGCACCACGAGCGGCGCGCTTGTGACGAACGCCAGGATGCCAGCGATGACCGCAGCGCTGAGGTACAGCCCGCCCAGTGCCGCGCCGAGCCGTTGGGTCCCCAACTGGCCGGCAAGGGGCGCGATGACGAGCGACGGGCCGAAGCGGGTCGCCATGAGGAGCGCCGCGACGGCGAGCGCGCTCCCCGTCCGCTCGTACACGAACACCGCCAGCGCGATGCCCACGAGCCAGTCCGCCGCTTCGTCAAGCGTGTATGTCGCCAGAAGGCGACCGAACGGCCGGATGCGGAGAGCTGACAACACGTCCAGCGGGAACGTAGACGTACCCAGCCGGTCTGCAAGCGGCCGTTTCGCTTTTTGTCACCTTTGGGGCGAAACCTGTGCAATACGCACCGGAAAGCCGATTTGTCGGGACCCCGGTTTCCGGGACGTAGTGCCCCGCCGGGCGTTCAGGCGAGGTGCTGGGCGAGCTCGCCGAGGGCCTCGTCGAAGGCGGCGGAGTGGTGGTCGACGTCCGCTTCGGACGTCGCCGGGCTCATCAGGGCCATGTTGTGAAACGGCGTGATGAGCACGCCGCGGTTCAGGGCGTGGAGGTGGAGGAAACGCTCGAGGCCGTCATGCGCGATGGCCGCCGAGCTCCCGCCGTCACGGGGCGGCTCGGGGGCGAAGCGGTACTCGGCGCGTGCACCCAACCGGGTCACGTGCCAGGGGACGCCGTGGCGGGTCAGCGCGTCGCGCACGCCATCGGCGAATCGCTCCGCCAGCGCCGTCGTGTGCTCGAAGGCATCCTCGGTGAGGACCTCCCGCAGGACGGCCCGCGCCGCGGCCATGGAGAGCGCGTTGCCGGCGAGCGTTCCTCCGACGCCTCCGACATCCTCGATGTCCGCGTCGCGGTCGGCCAGCATGCGCTCGGCAAGGTCGGCGCGCATACCGAACGCCCCCGTCGGGACACCGCCCGCGATCGCCTTGCCCAGCACGACGATGTCGGGGTCGAGCCCCCATGCGCGGGTGCACCCGCCCGCGCCGGCGCTCAGCGTGTGCGTCTCGTCGATCAGCAGCAGCGTGCCGGTCGCGGTGCAGAGCCGCCGCAGCTCGTCGTGGAAGCCGGGATCGGGCAGCACGATGCCGATGTTCGTCAGGGCCGGCTCGGTCAGCACGACCGCGACGTCCTCGTGGGCCAGCTCGCGCTGCAGCGCGTCGAGGTCGTTGAACTCGACGACCCGCGTGGTGTCGCGCACGTCGAACGCCGGCCCCACGTTGCCCTCACGGACGGTCGGTCGTCCGTCCTCGAGTGTGATGAAGGCCTCGTCGACCGTCCCGTGGTAGCAGTAGCTGAACACGAGGACCTTCGGCCGGCCGGTGATCGCGCGGGCCATCCGCAGGGCGAAGCGGTTGGCGTCCGTGGCGCTGACGGTGAACTGCCAGCGATCGACGCCGAAGCGGCGCGTGAGCTCCGAGCCGACCCACGCGGCGTCCTCGGTCGGGAGCATCGCCGTCATCCCGCGCGCGGCGCGGTCGGCGATCGCCGCCGCGACGGCGGGCGGCGCGTGGCCGGTCATCGCCCCGGTGTCACCCAGGCAGAGGTCGGCGTAGGCGTGGCCGTCGATGTCGGTGACCGTCGCCCCGCGCGCCTCCTGCAGCACCAGCGGGACCGGGGAGGCCCAGCGCAGCATCCAGCTCATCGGCACCCCGCCCAGGAGCGACTCGCGGGCGCGAGCGGCGTGGGCGACCGACAGCGGGTGCTCGCGCTCGAAGCGGTCGGTCTCGCGGGCGATCAGCGCGTCGAGGACGGACGCGGGCGGCGCGACGGCGGGCATGGCCGCAGTATCGCGGTCGCTCGGCTAGGACGCTGCCGCTTCGAGGATCGTCTCGGCGGCCGCCGGCGCCCCGCCGCCGTCGCGCAGCGAGGCTCCGAGCGCCGCGGCCCGCGCCGCTGCGTCTCCTGCGAGCACCGCTCGTGCGGTGTCCGCGATGTGTGCCGGGCTCGGGTCGCGGCCCCGCAGGAGGCGACCCGCCCCGAGCGCCGCGACCCGCCGAGCGATGAGCGGCTGGTCGGCGGTCTGGGGGAACAGCACCATCGGGACGCCGTAGGTCAGCGCCTCGCTGACGCTGTTGATCCCGCCGTGGGTGATGAACAGGCGGGTGCGTTGCAGGACCTGGAGCTGGGGGACGGCCGCGCGGACGACCGCGTTGGCGGGCAGCGGCCCGAGGGTCGCGGGGTCCACCCGGGTGCCGATCGAGAGCAGGACCCGGCCGGGCTCGTCGGCGAACGCCTCCAGGCACGCGCGCAGGAACGGCGCGCGCTCGTTGAACAGCGTGCCGAGCGAGACGTAGGTCAGCGGCCCGTCGCCGAGGTCGTCCATCAGCGGGTCCGGCGGGCCGGGGTCGCGCAGGGGCGCGCCCACGAAGCGGACGTCGTCGCCGAAGCGGTCGGCGCCCGGCTGGAACGCGCGTGAGGTGAAGACGATGGTGCGGTCGGCGCGGTTGGACATGACCCGCAGGGGATCGCCGGGGTCGACGCCGTGTGCCCGGCGGACGCGACGACGCGCACGCTGCAGCCGTCGCAGGGCGCCCAGCCC
Organism: Actinomycetota bacterium; assembly: GCA_005788585.1. The sequence continues at coordinate 11,015 of SYBY01000166.1, forward strand.
GGTGGCGGTGTCGCGGACGATCTCGAGCGCGGCCTGCGGCGAGCGGTCCATGGCCGCGTGCACCGTGAAGATGGCGCTCGAGGTCACGCACGGGACGCCGAGGACCTCGGCGGTCAGGCGCCCCCACGGCGCCATGGAGTCGCAGACGATGACGTCGGCGGGCTCGCTGCGCAGGTGCTCGAGCGCGAAGGGCACGAGCTGCTCGCAGAGCTCGGCCAGCAGCGCGGCGACCGCCGGCACACCCGGCGGCGGCGGGTCCGCGCGCTCCTCCAGGCCCGGCGGGTACAGGACCACCGTGGCGCCGCTGGCGGCGATCGGGTCAGCGATCGACGGCGTGGCGAAGGCCCGCACCTCGGCCCCGCGGCGCCGCAGCTCGGCCATGACCGGCAGGGTCGGGTTCACGTGCCCGGGCACGGGCAGATGGAAGAACGCGACCCGCATCGCGCCCGACCCTACGCGACCCGCATAGGCTGGAGGGATGGCGAAGAAGGGCAAGCGCAAGGCCGAACCCGGCGACGTGGCGACGAACCGA
>SYBY01000167.1 GCA_005788585.1 Actinomycetota bacterium
GCTGCGGTAGATGATGATCAGCAGGAAGATGACGAGCCCGAGCGCAGCGGCCACGAGCGTGCCGTTGATGTTCTCGAAGACCTTGATGGCGTCGGCCGAGACGCCCGCCGGGCCGGTGACCTTCACCACGAGGCCGTCCTCATCGCGGGAGACGGCGTCGCGATAGTCCTCGACGGGGTCGATGATGTCGCCGCTCTCGCCGGTGCCGGTGATCTGGTTGCTGATCAGCGCGGTCGTGCCGTCCTCGGAGAGCTGGAACTCCGCGCCTGATCGCGGGCCCTCGGGATTGCCGAACTCCGACGTGTTCCGGTACTCCGCCGTCGCCTCGTTGAGCTTGGCGATGTCGGCCACGATCGCCTGCTTGTCGGCGTCGGTCAGCCCGTCGTCGCGCCGGTAGACGATGACGGTGGGCGCCTTCTCGCCGTCGTTGAGCTCCTCGGTGATCTCGAGGGCCTTCGTCGATTCGGCATCACCGGGGAGGAAGGACGTCGACTCGTTCTTCTCGGCGTCGGTGAACTTCTCGGGCAGGCCGGTGGCGATCGTGCCGACGACGATCAGGATCCAGGCGAAGAAGACGATCCACTTCGCGCGCGGGCCGGCAGGGAAGGCGAAGAGTGAGCTCATGACAGGGGAGGTTCTACCAGTGGTCGGGGGTCGTCGCAGATACGAGACCGTGAAGCCCGCCGGTTCTCATCGGTCCGGCGCAGAGAGTGTTGTCACGCCAACGCTGCCCGCAGGGCCGCCGGTGTCGTGACGGGCGCCTGGCACGCGAAGCGCTCGCAGACGTACGCGGTTGCCTGCCCCTCCAGCGGCGGGCGGTCGCGCAGCAGCGGGATCCCGCCGTCGCCGGCACCGTCGCCGGCCGCGACCACGAGGTGCGGGCGCAGCTCCTCGCGGACCACGGCGGCCAGCGCCGTCACGTCGTCGCCGACCAAGGCGACCTCCCGCGCCTCACCGTGAAGGAAGTCCAGCCCCTGCAGGGCATAGCCGAACGCGGTGGGGTGGCGGGCGGCGAACGCGCCGGCGATCGCGAGCACGCCGCGGGCCTGCTCCTCGTACGCGCCGTCGCCCGTGAACGCTGCGAGGCGCAGCAGCCCGAGGGCGGCGCTGGACTGCGCGCCGGGGATCGGCGCGTCCTCCAGGTCTTTGCGGCGGGCGACGAGGGCCTCCTGGCCGGCTGCCGTCGAGAAGAAGCCGCCGTGCTCGGGGTCGCCGAACGCGCGGATCATCACGTCGGCCAGGTCCCGCGCGGCGAGGAACCACCTGGGTTCGAACGTCGCCTCGTACAGCGTGAGCAGCGCCTCGACGGTGTACGCGTGGTCCTCGAGATACCCGCCGATCCGCGCCTCACCCCGGTTGTAGGTGCGCAACAGCATGCCGTCCGGGGCGCGCATCGTGGTCAGCAGGAAGTCGGCGGTGGTGCGCGCGGCGGCGAGGTAGTCGTCGCGGCCGAGCACCGCGCCCGCGTCGGCCAGGGCGGCGACCATGAGCGCGTTCCACGAGGTCAGCCGCTTGTCGTCGAGCCCGGGGCGCACCCGCTGTTCACGTGCGGCGTACAGCGCGGCACGGATCCGGTCGCGCGCCTCCGGCGGCGGGTCCTCCCCGCGGCGCTCCAGGACGTTGGTGCCCTCGAAGTTGCCCGCTGCCGTCGCGCCGAACCACGCGATCGCGGTCTCGCCGTCCTCGGAACCCAGCACCGCTCGCAGTTCGTCGACGGTCCAGACGTAGTACCGCCCCTCGACGCCCTCGCTGTCCGCGTCGAGCGCCGCGTAGAACCCGCCCTCCTCGCCGCGCATCTCGCGCAACGCCCAGTCGAGGGTCTCCTCGGCGGTGCGGCGCAGGACCTCGTCGCCGGAGACGAGATACCCGTGCAGGTACGCGCGCGCGAGCAGCGCGTTGTCGTAGAGCATCTTCTCGAAGTGCGGAACGGTCCAGGCCGCGTCGACGGCGTAGCGCGAGAAGCCGCCCCCGACCTGGTCGTAGATGCCGCCCGACGCCATGCTCCGCAGCGTCTGCAGCGCCATGCCCCGCCCGTCCTCGCGGGCGAGCAGGAAGCCCAGGGCGCTGTGCGGCGGGAACTTCGGGGCGCCGCCGAAGCCGCCCTGCACGCTGTCGAAGTCCTGCTTGAGCCGGTCGAGGGCGTCGTCGAGCACGGCGGGCCCGGGAACGCCGTCGGGGGGTGGGGCCAGGGCCGCGGCGCCAGCGAGCCGGGCGACCATCTCCTCGCGCGTGGCCTCGATCTCGTCGCGCCGGTCGCGCCAGGCCTCGGCCACCGCGCGGACGACGTCCGGCCAGGCGGGCATCCCGCGCGCCGCAGCCGGCGGGTAGTACGTCCCCCCGAAGAACGGCACCTGGTCGGGCGTGATGAACATGTTCAGGGGCCAGCCGCCGTGCCCGGTCATCGCCTGCAGCGCGTCCATGTAGATCGCGTCGACGTCGGGCCGCTCCTCGCGATCGACCTTCACGCAGACGAGGTGCTCGTTCATCACCGCCGCGATCGCGGGGTCCTCGAAGCACTCGCGCTCCATGACGTGGCACCAGTGGCACGACGAGTACCCGATCGAGACGAGGACCGGCCGGTCGAGGGCGCGGGCACGGCGCAGCGCCTCCGGGCCCCAGGGCAGCCAGTCGACCGGGTTGCCGGCGTGCTGGAGCAGGTACGGCGAGGTCTCGTGCGCGAGGGCGTTGGGCACGGACCCGAGGCTATCCCTCGCATCCGTGCCCTGACGCGGGCAGGTCAGCCCGCGTTGCGCAGCTTCCAGTTGCGCAGGACGTCCTCGACCTGCGGCAGGGACGTGTCGCGCACCGAGGAGCTGTTCGCGAACGTCAGGCGGAAACGCCGGCCGCCGAGCCGGCCGCTGACGATGTTGCCGTTGGAGCTGATCCGGACCGTGCCCGAGGCTGCGCCGCCGCCGCGAACCGACAGCGATGCGGTGCCGCGGACGGGCACCGTGCCCGAGACGCGGACGTTGCGGATGTACTGCACGCTGCGCAGGCGCTGGGTCCCGCTGCTGCTGACCGTCGCCCGGCCGCCGCGCAGACCGGCGACCGCCCGCGGGGAGCGGCCCAGGTCCAGCGAGGTGCCGATGACCTGGCGGCGCACGTCGTCGGCGGTCAGCAGGACCGTCGCGAGCGTCCGCCCGAGCCGGCCGGAGGTCCCGCGCACCGTGGGCGCTCCGCTGAGCGTGGCCGGCGCCCGGGGGACCGGGGCGAAGAGGTTGTCCGCGTTCGTGCACTGGCTGACCGGCTGGTTGCCGAAGAACTGCTGCACGGCGCGCTTGGCGCAATCCTCGTCGGAGATCTCGCTGCCGAGCACCGAGTGTCCGGTGTAGGGCACGCCCACGGTCTGCGAGCCCGAGATCCGCGCGCCGACCGCCTGGGCGTCGGCGAGCGGCGTGCGCAGGTCGGCGTTGCCGTTGAGGATCAGCGTCTGCGCGGGCGGCAGCGTCCCGTTGACCACGGGCGCGGGCCCGGCGTTCGGCCAGCCCTCGCACAGTGCCAGGAGCGTGGACTCGCGCGCCGTCGTGCGGTCGAACGGCAGGAAGGCGCTGGGCCCGATGCCGTTCAGCGCCGCGCGGAGCTGCGCGTCACGCGTGCGGGCATCGGCGTCGCGCGCCCACGGGAAGGGCAGTTCCTCGCAGGTCGTGGCGGCGTACAGCGCGGTGTTGACCCCCTCGTCATCGGCCTGCGACGCCGTGAGGCCGCCGAGGCGGGCCACGAGGCGCGTCAGCTGCCAGTTGTTCCCGCGCTTGGCGTTCGCCAGCGCGGCGGGCAGCTCGGCGCGCAGGGTCGGGTTCAGGTCGCCGGCGACGAGGACGCTGAGCAGGTCGTCCCGGCCGAAGGTGCCGCTCGCGCTGCGTCCGTTGGACCGGATGAAGCTGCCCCGCAGGTTGCCGCGCTGCATCTTGCGCACGACGTTGCGCAGGTCGCTCGTGGCGGAGTTCGTGATGCCACGGCATGCCCTGCGGGAGCACAGCTCGCCGAGCACGCGCGAGATCGAGCCGAAGGTCGAGCGCTGGAGGGGATCGGGACCCTCCGGCGTCACGACCGAGTCGAGCACGAGGCGCTCGACGCGCTGCGGGTAGGCCGCCGCGTAGGCGAGGGCGACCTTCGTGCCGTAGGACACGCCGTAGATGACGAGCTTCTCGTACCCGGCGGCGATCCGGAGATCCTCGATGTCCTGGGCGCTGTCGTTCGTGGTGAAGAAGCGGCGACCGGGGCCGAGCTGGGACGCGCACTGGTTGGCCAGCGACGTCAGCGAGCTCGCGGAATCACGCTGGAAGGCACCGCACGTCAGCGGGTTCGACCTGCCGGTCCCGCGCTGGTCGAACACGAGCAGGTCGCGGTTGGTCAGCGCGGGGGCCAGCGTGGAGGCGAAGTCGGTGGCCAGCGGGGCGGCCGCCTGGCCGGGGCCGCCGGCGAGCGCGACGACGGCCGAACGCTCGGGGTTGCTCGATGCCGCGGCGCGGATGACGTTCAGGCTCACCGCGCCGGGCACGCCGCCGCTGCGGTCCAGGGCGACAGGCACCTGCGCGCACTGGTAGCCCTGCGGCTGCGCGCATGCGCGCCACGCGACGTCCGCCTGCGCGGGGGCCGCAGCGAGTCCGGCCGCGACTGCGACCAGCGGCGCCGCAAGAGCGGCGAGGGACAAACGACGACGGGACAAGTCGGGCGACCGTAGCAAGGGAGGTACCTTCGGGACGAAGATTCAACGAAGAAGGGATCCGCGTGTCCGAACCCCGCCGCACCCCGATCGATGCGCCCGACGCTCCAACAGCCGTGGGACC
>SYBY01000168.1 GCA_005788585.1 Actinomycetota bacterium
AATTTTTTTTGCATTTATCAATACATTCATTATATTTGTAAAGTTAATCATCAGAAATGATATTTAGCCAACAGACTTCAAAAAAATTCTCATGCTAACTCCGAATATCGCAAGCGCTACCTCGTGCTGCCCGGCATCACCGGCCTGTGGCAGGTCTCCGGCCGGTCGGACCTCGAATTCGACGATCTCGTCCGGCTCGACTTCCTCTACCTCGAGCGGTGGTCGGTCTTCCTCGACCTCGTGATCCTGCTCAAGACCATCCCGGCCGTGCTGTTCCGCCGGGGCAGCTACTAGCCGTCCACAGGCATGGAGGGTCGCCGCTGGGTGCGGCCGCTCGGCTGGGCGGTCTCGATCGTCTCGCTGGCCGCGGTCGTGTGGTGGGCGACGCGCCAGGAGGCGCCGACGCTGCCGGACACCCCGGAGACGATCGCGGCGTTCGCTGGCGCCATCGCGCTGTACACGGTCGCGTCGCTGGTCCGCGGCGAGCGGTGGCGGCTGCTGCTGCTGGAGTGCGGCGCGTCGCCGACGCGGGCTGACAGCCACGCGCTGGTGTGGGTCGGGTACATGGGCAACAACGTCCTGCCCGCCCGCGCCGGGGACGGGATGCGCGCGGTCTTCATGGCGCCGCGGGCGCAGACCGACCTGCGGACCGTGGTCGGCACGCTGCTCGCCGAACGGCTGCTCGACGTGGCGGTCCTCGCCCTGGGCTTCGTCGTGCTCGCCTGGCTGGCCGTCGGCGGCCGGGGATTCCCGGACATGAGCACGATCGCGATCGTCCTGGCGGTTCTCGCCGCTGCGGTCGCCGTCGCGGTCCTGGCGGTGGCGCTCCTGCACCGCCGCGGGTTGCTGCATCGCGTGCGTGAGCTGCTCGGGCCGGTGCTGCGCTCGACGCGGCTGCTGCAGGGCCGGCACGGCGCGGAGATGGTCGGCGCGACCTTCCTGATCTGGGGGCTGGAGCTCGCCGTCTGGTGGCTCTGCGCCGAGGCGGCGGGGCTGGGCATCGACCCGATCGAGGCCGGCTACATCCTCGCGCTGTCGTCGATGCTCGCGCTCGTGCCCGCCGCGCCGGGGCAGGCGGGCACAATGGACGCGGCGGTGCTCATCGGGGCGCGCGCGCTGGACCGGCCGCAGTCGGCGTCGGTGGCCTATCTGCTGCTGCTGCGGTTCGTGCTGCTGGTGCCGGTGACGGCGGTGGGGTTCCTGCTGCTGGTCACCCGGTATGGCGGCGTCGCGCGGCTGCGTGCCGCGAGGCGCGCCGCGTAGGGTGACCCCGTGAGCGAGCAGCACGAGGCGATCTGGGCGTCACTGCCCGAGGGGCTGGAGCCGGAGGGCTTTCCGCTGCGCCGCGCGTTCCTGCTCGAGCACGTCGATCCCGGCCCGCCTGCCCCGACGGTGCTCGACGTCGGCTGCGGCGAGGGGTGGTTCAGCGAGGCGCTGCGTGACGCCGGCGCGAACCCCGTCGCCGTGGATGTCGCGGCCGAGGCGCTCCGGCGGGCCGAGCGGCGCGTTCCCGGCCTCGTGACGCGGTTGTGGGCGCACGACGAGCCGCTGCCGCTGGACGACAACAGCGTCGACCTGGTCTGGGCGGGTGAGGTGATCGAGCACGTCGCGGACGTCGCGCCGTGGCTGAGCGAGCTGCGCCGCGCGCTGAGGCCCGGCGGCACGCTCCTGCTGACGACCCCCCACGTGGGTCGCGCGGCGCTGCTCGGCGCCGCCGTGTCCAAGCGGCGGTTCACCGACCGCTTCGAGCCGCGCTCCGATCACGTGCACTTCTTCGCGCCCTCGACGCTCGGCCCGCTCCTCGAGGACCTGGGCTTCGTCGTCGACGAGATGCGGCTGGCCGGCGGTCGCCCGCTCGCGCGCGAGACGATCCTCGCCCGCGCCACCCGCGGCTGATTCAGCGCGCGACGCGCAGCGCCTCGGCGTCCGCCGCGTACGTCAGGCCCGGCTGAGGGCCGCCCGAGAACGCGAACACGCGTCCGCGGTAGGTGACCGCGCCCAGCCCATGACGGGGACGGGGCATCGCCGCGAGGTAGCGCCAGCGGCGGCGGGCCGGGGCGTAGGCCTCGACGGACCGGATCGTCCCTGCCGCCTCCTCGCCGCCCAGCACGACGAGCTCGGGGCCGACCGCGGTCGCGGCGATGCCACCGCGTGCGTGCTGGATCGGCGGCAGGCGCTCCCAGCGTCCCCCCTGGAGCCGTTCGACGGCGGACACGTTGCCCGCCTGTGCGGTCCGGCCGGAGAACGCGTAGACCGCGCCCTCGCGGGCCGCGACGGCAAGGTGCTCGCGCGCCGTCGGCATGGGCGGTCCCGTCCGCCAGCGGCGGGAGCGCAGATCGAAGATCTCGAGGGTGCGCAGCGCCTCGCCGCCGCGGCGCGCACCGCCCACGGCGTACAGCCGGCCACCGGTGATCGCAGCCCCCAGTGCGCCTCGCGCGGTGGGCATGTCCGGGAGGCGGGTCCAGCGGTCCGTGCGCGGGTCGTAGCGCCGCAGCGCCCGCGTCTCACCTCCGAGACCGGCGGTGTAGCCGCCCACGACGTAGAGGAACCGGCCGTCGCTCGCGGCGGCGGCGTGGTTGAGGGCGACCGGCAGCGGCCGGACCCGGCGCCAGCGGTTGCGGCGCAGGTCATACCGCTCGACGATGGCTGTGGTCGCACCCGACGGCGGCACGTAGCCGCCCAGGACGTACGCGAAGGCCCCGACCCGGGCGGCGGCGACCTCGGTGCGGGCCACGGTCGCAGGGCGGAGTTCCTGCCACATCGCCCGGGGCGCCGTGGCGGTCGGCCCGCTTCCCGCCAGCGCGACGGCGGCGGCCACGGCGAGCGCGCCTGCGGCGGCGGTGGTCAGGGCGCCTGCGGTGCGGACCGAGAGCATGACCGCGATGCTACGGGCCCAGCTCCTCGGTGCCCGCCGGCGCGGGGATCGTCTGGGTTGCGCCGCCCGTCGCCTGGACGAACAGGGCCGCGGCCTCCTGGGACTTCGGGTCGAGGTACAGCGCCGGCCGCACGGCCTGTTCGGCGGCCTGCGCGTCACCGGCGGCGAGCTCGAACTGCGCGAGCGAGAGCCAGACCCGCGGGTTGCGCGGCTGGAGTTCGACGGCGTCGGTGTACGCCGTGCGGGCGCCCGCCTGGTCACCGGCTGCGGTGCGGATCGCGGCGAGGGTGAACAGGGCGTCGGCCGACAGCGGGTTGCGGTCGACGGCCTTGTTGGCGAGCACCGTCGCCTCGCCGGTCTGCCCGCGCGAGAGCGCCGCCAGGGCGTCCTGCTCGATGCGGTTGGCGCGCCACGGCTGCCAGACCGTCCACGCGGCGACGACGGCGAGCAGGAGCACCGCGCCGGCCTGCACCAGGCGCGAGCGGTCGCGCAGTCCTGCCCGCAGGCGGGTCAGGAACGTCCCGTCGGGCCGCGCGGATGAGATCGGGCCGCGGCCGGCGAGCCAGCCCGCGGCCAGCATCGCGGGGACGACGTTGCCGGGCACGTACCACGTCCAGTCCACGAAGGAGTGGAAGCCGAAGACGATGACCACCGCCAGCAGGGTGACCAGGCCGACCCGTTCAGGGCTCCAACTCGCGCCGCGGTCGCGGCGACGCATGCCGCACGAGCGCAGCGCCGCCACCAGCCAGGCGGCCAGCAGCGCGAGCGTCAGCAACCCGCCGGCGATGCCGAGGTCGGCGAGCACCTGCACCACGTAGCCGTGGGCGTGCAACACGTCGAGTTCGTCGGTGCGGTAGAGGGTGCGCGAGATCGCGTACCCGCCCGCGCCGACGCCGACGAGCTGGTTGTCCTGGAAGGTCTTCAGCGCCTCGTTCCAGTACCGCGCCCGCACACTGCCCACAGCCGTGAGGCGGCTCGGGTCGTTCGCGGGGGTCACGGCGTCGGGGTCGGTGAGCGACTTCCAGCCGTCGGAGATCGAGCCGCCGAGGCCCTTGTCGGATGTCGCCAGCACGCCCAGGCCGACGATGGGCAGGAGCAGCAGCACGACGACCACCACGGTGCCCAGCGTCCGGCGCGCCGGGGTCCGCGGCGGGCGGCGGGCTGCGGCGAACGTCAGCGCCATCCCGATCGCCAGCACGATGAGCAGGACGAACGCCAGCAGCACGCCCATCTGCCAGCCGGCGGTCTGGCGCAGCGCCAGCGCGGCCTTGTCCTCGGTGAGCGCGGTCTGGCCGAAGGCCCACAGCGTGACCAGCAGCGCACCGCCGCTACCGACGGCCAGCACCGTCACACCACGCAGGCGCAGCGGCACGGCGGCGAACCAGACCGCGCACGCGATCGCAGCGGCGAGCAGGGCGCCGCGCGAGTAGGCGAGCAGCAGGGCGAAGACGACGATCGTGAGCGCGGGGTAGGCCAGCGCGTTGATCGCCTGGTGGCCGTGCCGGCGCGACCCCAGCCACAGGCAGCACGGGATCGTCATCGCGCCGGTCAGGCCCACGCTGTTCCAGTAGCCGTAGGGCTCGCGCAGCCGCGCGTAGGTCTCCTCCGGGCTGAACTGGGCGGGCAGGAGCTTCGTGAGCGTCGCGTACCCGCAGAGGATGACGCCGAAGACGAGGAACGCACCGAGGAGCACCGACCAGCCATCGGGCACCGCCCGGGCGAGCGTTGCTGCGGCGCCGAACGCGGCGAACCAGGCGAACGTGCGGTTCGCCTCCAGCCAGCTCTCCGCGGGGTCGACCGACCAGCCCACCGACAGCGCGGTCAGCACGGTGAACGCCCCGAACAGGAGGATCGTGCCGCCGCCCCAGAGCTTCTCGCCGCGCGGTGCGGTGAGGAGGCCGAGTGCGGTCGCGAGGCCGCCGCCGAGCAGCAGCCCGACCTCGACGATGCTCAGGCGACCCAGGCGCAGGCCGCCGTCGGCCCCGAATGCGATCGCGCACAGCAGGAAGCCGAGCCCGAGGGCCAGCAGGCCAGGGGCGAACCCCGGCCGCTGGGGGGAGCGGGCCGCTGCGCCGACCGCCCGCGCGAGCGGGCCGAGGTCGTCAGGCGGTGCGGCGACCGCCGACACGGGTCCTCACCCGGTTCAGGCCGAGCGCGGCGGCGCCGGCCACCATGAGCACGAGGAGCACCCCGAGAGGGGCCGGCAGATCGCCGACGGCGCTCAGGGCCGGAACCTCACCGGCGCTGGCGGGGTCCACGGAGCCCGCGCCGGGAAGCGTGACCGGGGCCGGGGCCTCGGCGACGACCTCCGCGAGCTCTTCCTTCTGCTCCGGTGTTGCGGTGGCGAGCGTCTCGGCCGGCGACGCGCTGCTCGCGTCGTCGCCGCCGCTCGTTCCGCCTCCGCTCGTGCCGCCGCCACCGCCTGAGCCGCCGGCGTTCCCACCGGAGCCGCCGCTGCTGCCGCTGCCGGCGGCCGCGAGCTGGGCCTTGCGGATCACGGACTGGCAGTTCGTGTACTGCCGCATGTCCGCGTCCATGTTGTCGAGGGCCTCGCGGTACTCCTGCTGGGAGTAGTTCTTCTCGAGTCGCTCGTCGTCGCCGCAGTCATAGAGGACGTCGCCGCCGCTCCCGACGGCGGCGGCCGGGGCGAGCAGCGCGCAGAACAGCGCAAGCGGCAGGGCAAGACGGCGCATGAGCGAGATCACGCTACCGGACCTCCGCCGTCGCCAGTGCCCGGGCCATCCCGTCGGCCCACGTCTCGAACGTGTACGCGCCGACTGCATCGTGTCCGGCCGACGCGAGTCGTGCCCGCAGTGCGCCGTCGTCGTGCAGGCGACGGATTGCAGCCGCAAGTGGATCGGCATTTCCGGCTGGAACGACCAGACCGGTCTGGTTGTCGCGGACGAGGCCGCCGGCGGCGGCTCCGACCTCGTCAGAGGTGATGACGGCACAGGATCGATGCATGGCTTCGTTGACCACCAGTCCCCAGGGTTCGCGGAACCGCCGGGTTCTGACCGACGGCACCACCAAGACGTCGGAGCCGGCCAGGAAGTTGCGGACCTGCTCGGGCGGCTGGGTGCCGACCGGGGTCACCGCGCCGCCGGCGCCGAGCTGAGTTTCCCCAGGCTCGACGCCGACGAGGACGAGCGCGGCTTCGGCACTCGTGAGATCTGACCGGAGCCAGGCCTCCTCAAGCACCCCTAGGCCCTTTTCCCTCACGGCTCGTCCCACAAACGTCACGGTGAACGGGGCGGTGCGCCGTGGGTCGGCGGGACCCTCCCAGAACGCGGCATCGACCGCCTGGGGGGCCTCGAAGACCCGCGTGGCGCCTCGCGCTCGCACGAACGACGAGACATGCGGCCCGTAGGTGACGACCGCGTCGGCGTCGCGATAGATGGCGCGCAGGAGCAGTGCGCCGGGCACGTGAGCCGGTGTGCGCGGGTGCGCCCACAGTGCGGTCCACAGGACGAATGGCACGCGGGCGCGCCGGGCGCCGCGCCACGCGGCCGGCAGGGCGAGGCGGCCGGTCGTGCCCGCGAGCACCACGCGATACCGGCCGGACGCCGCGAGGGCGTGCACGCCGCGCTGGCTGACCGTCCGGAAGGGCACACCGGGGTCCTCGACGCCGGCGGTGGCGTGAATGGACCGGCCGCCGTAGAGGGCGAGTTCGATCGGCGTGCGGGCGTGCAGGGCCTGAAAGGCCCCGACCCGGTCGGGCGGGACGTGGTTCGTGACGATGAGCGCCGGCTTGGGCGCGCTCACCGCAGCGCCTCCTCGTAGGCGGCGACGGTCGCGCGCCCGCAGGCGTCCCAGGAGAACGCGGTCTCGGCGGTGGTCCGCGCCTGGGTCGAGAGGTCCCGCAGCGCCCGGCGGTCCTCGAGCAGCGCGGCGAGCTCGTCGGCCAGGCGCTCCACGTCGGCGGGCGGCACGAGGACCATGCCCGGACCGGTCGCCGCGATGTCCTGCGGGCCGGGCTCCCCGAGGGCGGCGACGGCGGGCACCCCGCCGGCCATCGCCTCGACGTACGCGACGCCGAACGCCTCGTCGACCGACGGCATGACCATGAGCGACCCGCGCCAGAGCTCGCGCATGGCGTCGGGATGGGCGAGCTGACCCGTGAAGCCCACCCGGTCGGCCAGCCCGAGTTCGGCGGCCAGGCGCTCCAGCGGCCCGCGCTCGGGCCCGTCGCCCACGACGACGTAGCGCAGGTGCGGCCAGCGGCCGCGCAGCAGCCACATCGCGCGCAGGACGTCGCCGTGGCGCTTGCGAGGCACCAGGTGCGCGACCGTGACGAGTACGGGGTCGCCGGTCCGGCCCGTCGGCTCCTCGGGCAGGTCGGTGCCGAGGTGGACGACCCGCGTGGTCCCGGCTCCCAGCGCCTCGCATGCGCGCGCGATCCCGGTGCTGTTGGCCAGGACCAGCCGGCTGGCCTCGAACGCCGCCCGGACGGCGGCGGCGCCGGCGTCGGACTGGCGGGCGGTGTAAAGGACGTCGCCGCCGTGCACCGACGTGACGAGCGGGACGCGCACGCCGGCCCTGCGCACGGCGTCGCCTGCCGGGACCGCGTTGTGGGCGTGCACGAGATCGAAGGGGAACCGGCGCCGCAGCGTGCGTAGCGCCAGGGCCAGCGGCGGTGCCGCCCACGCGCCCCACGAGCCGTAGCCGGTCGGGCGCGCCGGGCTGACGAACGGCACGTAGCGCACCCGCAGGCCGTCGCGATCCTCGGTCCACGGCTGGCGCAGCATCGTGGTCGCCGCCCGCGCGGCCGCCCGCGGCCCCGCGTCGAGTGCGGCCCGCGGGGGAACGGGGCGGTGCAGCACGAGCACCTCGACCTCCGCGCCGGCGTCGCGCGCGGCGAGCGCCTGGCGGTGCGACCAGATTCCGAGCACCGGGTCGGCGGCGCGGGGGTAGAACTCGGCGACGACGGCGACCTTCATCGCGACGCGGCGACCTCCAGCGCGCGTGACCAGCCCGCTTCCTCCCGGGTGACGTACGGCCGGCCGGCGAGGAACTCCCGTGCCTCTGCCGCGGCGCCTTCGCGGTCGTAGTCGACCGCCACGGGGGCGAGGTGCAGGACCGGTGTCGCGTCGACGACCCCGACCCGCCAGCCGTGCTCCCGGGCGACCGCGCCCCAGTGGACGTCGAGGCCCCAGCCCATTCGCAGGGCCGGGAACGGCAGCAGGACGCCGAGGGTGTCGGCACGGAACGCCGTGATCGGCCCGATCTCGACGAAGCGTGTCTCGCGGACCGTCGACCGCGGGTCCCACGCGCGCCGGGTGACCGGCCACGCGGCGTGCGAGTGCAGGCGGTGGGCGGGCTGGGCGAGGCGCAGGTCGGCCCGTTCGGCGCAGAGCGCGAAGCGATCGAGGAACCCGGGGGGCAGGACGACGTCGTCGTCGAGGACGAGCAGCCAGTCGGCGTCGCCCGGTGGGTGTTCGGCCAGCAGCTCGGCGATGCGGGCGTACTTGCCGACGCCGGCACGCAGCGGACCGGTGTGGACGCGGACGTCGTGGCGCGAGCGGCGCAGCTCGTCGAGTGCGGCGCCGAGTGCGCTGCCCGGGCGATCGACGGCGACGACGTGCACCGCGCGTCGCGGCCCGTCCTGGCGGTCGAGGCGCGCGCGGGTGGTGGCAGCTGCGAGGTCGAGGGCCGCGTCGGCGGCGCGGGGGTAGAACTCGGCGACGACGGCGACCTTCATCGCGACGCGGCGAC
>SYBY01000169.1 GCA_005788585.1 Actinomycetota bacterium
CCGCGCCCCGATCGCCCAGGTGCGGTTCACGGGCAGCGACGAGGCGGGACGCGACGTGGAGGCCGCCCGCGCCCGCGAGCTGCACCGTGCGGCGATCGACGTCGGCGGGCGGGACGCGATGCTCGTCCTGGCCGACGCCGATCCCGAACGCAGCAGCGTCGGCGCGACCTGGGCGGCGTTCGCCCACGCGGGTCAGTGCGGCGGCAGCGTCAAGCGCGCGTACGTCGTGGCGTCCCGCGCGGAGCGATTCGTCGCCGATGTCTCCACGCTCGCGCGCGCGATGCGGGTGGGCGACCCACGCGAGGCGGAGATCGAGATCGGCCCGCCGCTGGCCGCCGACCGCGTCGAGACGGTCCGCGCGCTGTTCGATGCGGCGGTCGCCGGCGGCGCGACGCTGCACTGCGGCGGGGTCGTCGACGACCTGCCCGGCCTCGCCGGGCCGGCGCTCGCCCCCATGGTGCTGACCGGCGTCCCCGCGGATGCCGACCTGCGGACAGCGGCGGTGCCGGGCCCGGTGCTCGTCGTCGACACGGTCGCCGACGAGGACGAGGCGATCGTCCGCGCGAACGCCGCCCGCGGCGGGCTCGGCGCGTCGGTGTGGACGGCGAACCGCCACCGCGGCACCCGGATCGCCCGCGAGCTGCGTGCCGGCATGGTGTGGGGCAACGACCACCAGGTCACCCGGGCCGCGCCGCAGCTGCCGTGGGGTGCCATCGGCGGGGCGGGACTGGGCCGCGCACGCGGCGTCGACGCGTTACGCGCGTCCGCCGAGCCGAAGCTCATCACGTGGGACCCGCCCGGGGGCCGTGCTGCGTGGTGGGCGCCGTACGACGACACCGCGGTCGCCGCGTGGCACGCGCTCGCACAGCTGCGATCGGTCCGCGACCAGGATCGCGAGGCCGCGCTGCGCACCGGGGTCCTTCCTCTCGCCCGGATCGCGGCCCGGACCGCGCGCGCAGCCCGGCGCGACTGACGCACCCGTCCGGACACACACCGCCTCCGCAACCGAAACGCGGAGCGGAGGCGGGGGTGTGTTGGGCAGGTCGCCTTCGGGAGACGGGAAGAGGGATCTACCCCAGCCGGCGACCCGGTCCTCGCGGCCTGGGGGGCCACCGAGGTTGTCACAGGGACAGCGCCACTCTCTGGCGGCTCGCCCGCCCTGTCAAGGAATCCAGAGCGCAGACCAAACCGCCCTGTCGGCGCGCCAGACTTGCTTGGCGTGGCGTTGTCGCCTCCGCCAAGCACGGACCCTCGCGCTACGCTGACGTCATGCCAGCCGCCGCCTACGCCGGGAAGGAATGCGTCTGCCAGTTCAAGCGCGGGATCTGCGATCAGACCTGCGTGAAGGACATGCTGGACACGCCCTTCTACATCGCGTGCCTGAAGCTGAAGGGCCGCAAGTGTCTCGTGGTCGGCGGTGGCGCACTGGGGCTGGAGAAGACCGAGGGCCTGCTCGCCTGCGACGGCGACGTGACCGTGATCGCGCCCGAGGTCGGCCCCGAGCTCGAGCAGCTGGCGGCCGAAGGGTCGATCACGTGGGAGCAGCGCGAATACGGCGGCGCCGCGGACCTCGAGGGCGTATTCATGGTCATCGCGTGCACCGATGACACGGACGTGAACATCAAGATCTACGACGACGCCGAGGCGCGCGCGATGCTCGTGAACATCGTCGACGTCCCGCCTCTGTGCAACTTCATCCTGCCGGCACTCGTGCGGATGGGCCCGCTGGCGATCGCGATCTCGACCGCGGGCGCCTCCCCGGCGCTGGCCAAGCGGATGAAGCGCGAGGTCGCGGAGCTGTTCGGCGACGAGTACGCGACGCTGGCGATCATGCTCAACGACGCGCGCGGCTGGGCGAAGGGCACCCTGCCCACCTACCAGGACCGCAAGGCGTTCTTCGAGGAGATCGTCAACGGCGAGCCGGACCCGATCGCGCTGTTGCGCGCCGGGGATTCCAGCGCGGTGCTGGACCTCATCGCCGCGGCGCAGCGCACGCACCAGCCGGCCTGACCGCCTCCGCCACGCCGCGCGGGCAATGACGGAGGCGAAGGGGTGCGTCAGGCCGCTCCGGCGCGGGGCGCGAGCGCGAGGTCGAGCGTGTTCCCGCCGCCCTTCGTGAGCGGGTTGAGGAACGGCTCGAGCAGACCGCACCCGGTCAGATCGCTGATGCCGTAGCTGCCGGTCAGCCGGCCGCCCCGCAGCGCGTCAAACCCGTCAGGTGACGAGAGCTGCGCCACCGTCGACGACTTGGTCTGACACGTGTCCTGGGGCGTCAGCGGCAACACCCCGAACAGGTACAGCTGTGGCAGCCGGATCTTGAACCGCGCCTGCGCCTTGAGCTGCCCACCGGTCAGCGTGCCCCGGACCTGATCGCTCTGCGTGAACGCAATGTCGGCGGTCACCGGAATCAGGCCCAGCACCTGCAGACGTGCGCGTGTGCGGTCGAGCTGCAGGTCACCGGAGAACGCCCCCGTGGACAGCACGAGCTCCGGGTCGATCCGACCCGAGATCGGCACCGTGCCCCGCGTCAGCGTCTTCAACACGGACACGCCCGCAATGTCGAACCCGTAGCGGACCGTCCCCTGATCCGCCTCCGTCGTCACCGTGACCTCGTCGCTGAACGGGCCCTTGACGCCCTGGACGGTGACCGCGCGCACCTCGAACCGGTAGGCGATGCCGGCGATCAGTCCGGTGATCGTCGCCGACGTGCCGGTGGTCTCGTCGACCTTCACCCCGTCCTGGAAGATCTCGTAGCCCGAGATCTCATCGCACGGACCGCCGACGGTCGCCGCCGCCCAAGACAGCTCGATCGACGTCTGGCCGGTGGCGGTGCCGGTCAGACCCTCGACGCGGCTGGGCGGTCCGTCGACGACCGCCGGCCTCTCAAGGACGATCGGCGGGCCGTACTCGGAGCGGTTGCCCTCCGCGTCGTACGCGCGGACATCGATCTCACCGCCCCATCCACAGGGGACCTGGAGCGTGTACTCGGTGACGTTCCCGACGTCGATGACCTCGCCCTCGGCGCGGACCTCGTACCCGGTGACGCTCGGGGTGCTCGACGGTTCCCAGGCGAACCGGATCGAGGTCGGTGTCACGTCGTCGACCGAGTCGATGAAGGGGATCCCCGGCGGATCCAGCGGCAGGATGGGGTCGCCATGGCCGATCTGGAGCTCGTGCAGCGTCTTGTTCTGCGCGGCCGGGTTCAGGACGCAGGGCACGTCGAAGGTGCTCGAGTCGCCGTCGCTGTCCACGGGCACCACCGGCGGGAGCACAATCGCCGAGCCGTCGGCGCGCTGGGCCCTGAGGTTCAGGTCGATCCGGTCGACCGTGATGCGTGCGGGCCCTTCCTCGTTGAACTTCACCGATGGCGTCTGGCCCGTCAGTCCCTCGAAGCGCAACGGCGGCGCCACCGGTTTCGTCGTCCCGGGGATGGTCACCGGCACCTTCACGCTCTTGGTGAACTCGGGAGCGAAGATGGTGGACGTCGCGGTGGCGACGCCTGAGATCTCGTGCGCGCTGATCAGGTCGAGGCCCTGGTACGTGCCGAGGTCCGTCTCGGCATCCACGACAACGTCGAACGGGGGAGCCGGGATGAAGCGGTCCCACCAGTTCGGCAGGTCCGCGTCGATGGTCACGGTCAGCCCGCGGTCACCGATGAGCGGGTACGTGCAGGTGTAGGTCTGCGTCAGCGTCGCTGCCTGCGCGGGGGCCGCAGCCAACAAGGCAGCCAGCGCCACAGCGGCGACCGCCAGCGCGGCGCGGCACGCTCGGGACGTGTGAGACATGGATCCTCCGGATGTGGACAGACCGCCGAAGCGCGGGCGGCGAGACCCAGCCTGCCGTGATGCGGCACCCGGTTTGACTGAATGACGTTCACTTCGCATCTGCCCGACATAGCGCCCGTCATCTCGGGGTTTGTGGCCCGCCCGTTCCGAGAACCCGCGTCGCGTCTTCGACGCCGAGGCGGCACGACGCTCCGTCAGCGACGACGAGCGGCGACACCCGTCAGCGTCTCGCGCACGATCCGGTCCGCCACAAGCGCTGTGATGTCCGCCGACGCGACCATCGTCGGAATCACCTCGACGAGGTCCATCCCGAGCAGGTCCACGCGCTCGCCGACCGCCCGGCACGCCCACAGCAGGTCGGCCGACGTCATGCCGCCCGGCTCGGGCGTCCCGGTGCCCGGCGCGAACGCGGGGTCGAGCACGTCGATGTCGACGGAGAGGAACACCGGCCCGTCGCCCACGACCCCGACCGCCTCGTCGATGACGGCGCGGATGCCGCGATCGCGCACGTCATGCATGAACAGCGCGGTGATCCCCTGCTCGCGCTGCCAGCTGAACTCCTGCTCGCCCGGCCAGTAGCCGCGCAGCCCGATCTGCACGTACCGCGCGGGGTCGACGAACCCATCGCGGACCAGGCGGTACATCGGCGTGCCGTGCGAGACCTCGACGCCGAAGACCTCCGTCCCGGTGTCCGTGTGCGTGTCGAAGTGGATGAGCCCGACCGGGCCGCCGTGGGCCTCGGCGCACGCCCGGATGTCGGGCTCGGCGATCGAGTGGTCTCCCCCGAGGACGACCGGCAGCGCGCCCGCGTCGAGCACCTGGCGCACCGTGGTGCGGATGGCCTCGTGCGTGCGGGCGGGATCGGCGGGAAGGACGGGCGCGTCACCGAAGTCGACGACCTTCAGGTCGGCGAACGCGTCGATCTTCGCCTCGAGATGCGGGCCGGGCGGGCAGCTCGCCGCGCGGATGGCCCGCGGGGCGAAGCGCGTGCCGGGCCGGTCGGAGACGAGGTCGTCGGTCGGCGCGCCGACGATGGCGACATCGACCCCGGCGAGCTCCGCCGGGTCCTCTGTGTACGGCATGCCGGCGAATGTGAGAAGCCCTGCAAAGTCGGGCTTTTCTCCGTACTGGGACCAGCGCGCGAGCGGGTCGATCATGCGCCCATCCTCCCATGTGACCGGTATCCGACGCTGTGTACAACGGTGGTCCCGCGATCTTGGACCACCTGTGTATATGCGTGGCGACGCCGGACCGGGAGTCTTCATGTCGCCCTAGGGTTCCGCTGCTGGCCACACAGCAGGACAGGTCCGAGAGGGCAGGCCGGCACTGCACATAGCCGCGCCCACACGGAGGGACAAAAGCCCGGGAGATCTTTGATCTGCCGGGCATTTCGCGTTTCTAGGGGGCTTTTCGCATGGAGCTCATCGGTTCGACGGCACTGGTCGTCATCGATATTCAGAAGGGGGAGGTCATGGGCCAGGAGGCCTGTGGCATCCCGATCATGGGCGGCGGCGCCGAGCGTCATGCCCGGTCGCTGGAGATCGTCCAGGCCGCGCGGGCCGCCGGCATCCCACCGATCTTCATCCAGGAGGTCCACAAGCGCACACTGGTGGACTTCGGCCGAGAGCTCGACGGCGCCGAGACCATCCATGGCCTGGAGGGCGACGAGGCGACCGAGCTGGCCGACGGCTTCGAGCCGCTCCCCGACGAGTACCTCATCCGCACGCGCCGCTACTCGGCGTTCTGCGGCACGGCGCTGGAGATCGTCCTGAGGGCGTACAAGGCGGAGACGCTCGTCCTGATCGGCGCGCTCACCGACGTCTGCGTGCACTACACGTTCGCCGACGCGCACCAG
>SYBY01000170.1 GCA_005788585.1 Actinomycetota bacterium
CCCCACCCGCCTGCTCGACGAGATCGCCGAGGTCGCCCCGACCCACCTGCCGTCGGTGCCGCGCCTGTTCGAGAAGATCTACACGGCGGCGACGTCGAAGGTCGCCGACGCGGGCGGCGTGAAGGCCGCGCTGTTCACGCGGGCGGTCGCGACCGGCCGGCGCGTCGTCGAGGCCGAGCGCGCCGGGCAGTCCATCAGCCCGCTGCTGAAGCTGCAGCAGGGGCTCGGGGACAAGCTCGTCCTGAGCAAGGTCCGTGCGCTGTTCGGGGAGAACATCGAGCTGTGCCTGACCGGCGCGGCGCCGATCGAGCCCGACGTCATGAACTTCTTCCACGGCGCGGGCGTGTGGGTCCTCGAGGGCTACGGCATGACCGAGACCTCCGCGGTCGCCACGGTCAACACGATCGAGGAGCACAAGCTCGGCACGGTCGGCAAGCCGATCCCCGGCTGCGAGATCAAGATCGCGGAGGACGGCGAGGTCCTCATGAAGGGCCCGAACATCTTCACCGGGTACTGGAACAACCCGGAGGCGACGGCGAAGGACCTGCAGGACGGCTGGCTGCACTCCGGTGACCTCGGCGAGATCGACGCTGACGGCTACCTGAAGATCACGGGCCGCAAGAAGGACCTGATCATCACGTCGAGCGGCAAGAACGTCGCGCCGTCGAACATCGAGAACGCGATCCGCCAGCACCGCTGGGTCTCGCAGGCCGTCGTCTTCGGCGACCGCAAGCCGTACCTCACGGCGCTCATCACGCTCGACGCCGACGAGGCGCCGGCGCTCGCCGAGCTCGTCGGCGCGCCCGGCGCGTCGGTCGACGCGCTGGCGACGAACGACGCGGTGCGCGCCGAGATCCAGAAGGTCGTCGACGACGCCAACGCGAAGTTCGCGCGCATCGAGCAGGTCAAGAAGTTCGCGATCCTGCCGCGCGACCTCTCGCAGGACGACAACGAGCTGACGCCGACGCTGAAGGTCAAGCGCAACGTCGTCTACAGCCAGCACGCCTCGACCTTCGAGGGGCTCTACAGCGAGAGCTGACCTGCCGGCCCGCCGTCAGGTGCGGGCCTCGCAGCTCTTCCAGCGTTCGCCGAACTCGCAGCGGTCGCGGTCGCGCCCTCCGTCGAGGAGGTCGCGGCCCCGGCCGCCGTTGAGCAGGTCGCGCCCGGCCTGGCCCTGCAGCGTGTCGATGCCGTCCTCGCCGTGGAGGAAGTCGCGGCCGGCGCCGCCGCGCAGGATGTCGTTGCCCGCACCGCCGTAGATGACGTCGGTGCCACTGTCGCCGTGGGCCAGGTCGTTGCCGGCGCCCGCGAAGACCCGGTCGTTGTCGGCGCCGCCGTAGATCTCGTCGCGCGCGTCACCGCCGGTGAGGGTGTCCCGGCCGGCGCCACCGAACATGCGGTTGGTGCCGTTGCCGCCCTCCAGCGCGTCGGCGCCGCTGCCGCCGCGCAGCAGGTCGCCGCCTTCACCGCCGCGGAGGGTGTCGTCGTCGCCTCCGCCGTCGAGCCGGTCGTCGCCGGCGTCCCCGACGACCCGGTCGTCGCCCGTCCCGCCGTCGGCGGCATCGTCGCCGTCGCCGCCGATCAGGGTGTCGTCGCCGGCGCCCCCGTCGAGCCGGTCGTCGCC
Source organism: Actinomycetota bacterium (assembly GCA_005788585.1). The sequence goes on from SYBY01000170.1 coordinate 1,625, forward strand.
GCCCTCGCCGCGGACGAAGTCGTTGCCGGCGCCGCCGCGCAGGTCGTCGTCGCCGCCGGCGCCGCCGATCGTGTCGCCGTCCGTGCCGCCGAGGATGCGGTCGGCCTGCTCGCTGCCACGCAGCGTGTCGCGCCCCGCTCCGCCGTCGATGACGACCGCGGCCGGCGACCCGAGCGCGGGGTTCGTGAAGCCGTCGGCGAGCACCACGTCGACGCGGTCGTCCCCACCCCGCGCGTTGATGGTGATCCGCTGCACGCCAGCGCATGGCGCGTCGACCGGTCCGAAGACCTCGAGGAACGCGGTCCCGTTCACGCACCGCAGCTGGATGGCGTCCGGCCCATTGGTCCCGGTGATCCGCAGGTGCCCGGAGGCGGCCTGGAAGTCGGTCCGGGGCCGGTCCTGGGCGCCGGCGGTGGGCGCGGCGAAGCCGGCGGCGGCGATGGCGGCGGCAAGCGTCATGGGGGTGCGCAACGCGGTACTCCTGATGGTCGGGCCGGCTGGGTGCCGGCGGTGCCCGGGAGCCTTGCGGGCCGGGCGCGGCCCGTCTGTCAACGTGCTGACACTTCGGCGTTCAACGTACGACTTCGCGCGCATACAGCGACGGGAACCCGCGCGGGTCGGTGCGGATCCGCTCGGCGTACATGGTGACCGTGCGGACGTAGAGATCCGACGGGTTGTACGCGTACAGCGCGCGGCGGTTGTCGCCGGGCGCGCCGGATGCCCGCAGGTAGTTCGCGGCGCCCATGATGGCGTCGCGCGTGTTGCGGACGTCGCCGCCCATGCCGTACTGGCGCCACGTGGCCGGCATGAACTGCATCGGCCCGCGGGCGCCGGAGATGCTCTCGTTGCGGTAGCGGCCGAACTTCGTCTCGACGTAGTTCACCGCCGCGAGGACGTTCCAGCGCACGCCGAACCGCTCCTGCGCGTCGCGGTAGTGGCGCAGCAGCTCGGCGGCGGGGCGCGGGGGACCGATGCGGATCTCCGGCGGCGGGCCGGGCTTGCGCTGCGAGGCGCGGTGCAGCGCGCGCAGGTCGCGGCGGGCGCGGACCTCCGGCGCGATGCGCCGGGCGTGCACCGCCGCGATCCTCGGCAGCACCTGGGTGCTGAGCCGGCGGTCGGAGGCGAGCACGTCGATGATCCGGGACTCGTACGTCGCGTTGCGGGTGACGGCCGCCGGCGGGCGGACGGCGTCGTCGGCGAGCCAGAGGTCGACTTCGGCGTCGAGGCTCGCCGCCGTGCGGCGCAGGGTGGCGGCGAGCGTCGTCGCCCCGGTGGGCACGGGCTCGTCGAGCGCCGGGAGCGGCTCGGCGGTCGCCGGCGCCGGGACGGTCGGAACGGACTGGGCGGACCGCGCGGCGGGCCGGTCGTCATCTCCGCCGGTGGCGGCACGGGCCATCGCCACCGCGACGACGACGAGCAGCGCGGCGAGGGCGACGGCGGCGATCCGGGGGACGCGGACGGCCATACCGCTCAGGGTACGGGGTGGGCGCAGCGCGATCCGTAGGGACCCGCCGCAGGTCTGCGCACTGTCGCGGATGACCGGGGGAACACCGGGCGCGACGATCGGCAGGATCGATCGAAAGGCGCCGCCATGGCACGAGTGAAGGTCATCTACGCCTCGAAGCACGGCTCGACCCGCGAGATCGCCGAGGCGATCACCGACGAGCTGCGCGCCGCCGGCCAGGCGGCGACGTGCGTGCGGGCCGGGGAGGTCCACGGGCTGGGCGACTGCGATGCGGTGGTGCTCGGCAGCGCCGTCTACATGGGCCGCTGGCGCCACGAGGCCAAGCACGTGCTGCGCCGCCACGGTCCCGCGCTCGAGGCAATGCCGTTCTGGGTGTTCAGCTCCGGGCCGGTGGGCGATCCGGCGGAGGAGCAGGAGGGCGCCGAGAAGTGGCTCGAGCCCCGCCGGGTCATCGAGCGCGCCGAGGAGCTCGGGGTGCGCGAGCACGTCGTCTTCGGCGGTTCGGTCAGCAAGGACCCGCACGGCTTCGTGGAGCGGAGCATGGCCCGCAACACGCCCGAGGAGTTCCAGGACCGTCGCGACTGGGAGCAGATCCGCGCGTGGGCGCGGAGCATCGCGGCAGAGCTGGGCGCCCTGGTCACGTAGCGGGCGACGACGTGTCGCCGTCGTCGCCCCGCTCGCCGTGGGTGCGCGCCAGTGGCTTCTCCTGCAGCGCGAGGGCGAGCGCCAGCGCGCCGACGGCCAGCGGCACGAGCACGAGGAACACGGTGTGCAGCGACGAGGCGAGCGCCTGCTGCGCGCCATCCAGGAGTTCGGCGGGCAGCGGGTTCGTCCCGTCGACGAGCCGGTTGGGGTCCAGCCTGCTGCCGGGTTCGCCCAGTTCGGCGACGAGCTCGGTCGCGAGGCGGTTCGTCAGGATCGTCCCCAAGGCGGCGACCGCCAGGCTGCCGCCCATCGACCGGAAGAACACGAGCCCGCCGGTGGCCACGCCGACCTCGCGCATCGCGACCGTGTTCTGCGTGGCGATGATGTACGGCTGCCACATGAGCCCCATCCCGCAGCCGATGACGGTCAGCGCGACGGCGACTGCGCTGCGGTCATCGCTGCCGGTGATCGTGGCGAGCATCGTGGTGCCGGCGATCGTGATGATGCCGCCGGCGATGGGGAACGGCCGGTAGCGCCCGAAGCGCGAGATGAGCTGCCCGCTGATCGTGCTGATCAGGACCCACGCGAACGCGAGCGGGATGAGGACCGCACCGGCGCTCGTCGCGCTGCCGCCCTGCACGCCGGTGACGAACAGCGGCACGTAGATGGTCACGCCGAATAGCAACGCGCCGAGGACGAACGACGCGGCGCTCGACACGCTGAAGATGCGGTTGCCGAACAGGCGCAGCGGCAGGAGCGGCTCGGGCGCACGCGACTCGACGACGACGAACGCCGCGGCGAGCGCGATCCCGGCGCCGGCCAGGCCGAGGATCTGCGCCGACGCCCAGCCATACGTCGTCCCGCCCCAGATGGAGACGAGCAGCAGGCAGGTCGTGGCGCTCGTCAGGGTCGCGGCGCCGAGGAGGTCGAGGCGGTGCTCGCGGCGCTCGACGGGACCGGGCAGCGTGCGGGCGATGACGACCATCGCGAGCACACCGAGCGGCAGGTTGATGAGGAAGATCCACCGCCATGACGCGGCGTCGGTGAGCGTGCCGCCGAGCAGTGGCCCGGCGATCGCGGCGACGGCCCACACCGCGCCGACGAAGCCCTGATAGCGGCCGCGGTCGCGCGGCGGGACGAGGTCGGCGATCGCGGCCTGCGCCAGCGGGATCAGCCCGCCGGCACCGATCCCCTGGATGACGCGGAAGCCGATGAGCTGGCCCATCGACTGTGCGACGCCGCACAGCAGCGAGCCGAGCAGGAACAGCGCGATGGCGATCATCATCATGCGCCGCCGGCCGTGGATGTCGCTGAGCTTGCCGTAGAGCGGGATCGTCACCGTGGTGGCGATCAGGTACGCGCTGACGACCCAGCTCAGCTCGTTGAACCCGCGCAGGTCGCCGACGATCGCGGGCAGCGCCGTGGCCACGATCGTCTGGTCGAGTGCCGCCAGGAGGATCGTGAGCATGATCGCGGTGAACGCGATCAGGATCTGGCGCTGGGTGAGGGGCGCTGGCGTGGGGGCGGCGGGCGCTGCGATCCGAAGAGGCTAGAGGCGGTAGCGTCGCCGGCCGTGGAACTGCGTCAGCTGCGCTATCTCGTCGCCGTCGCGAGGCACGGGCACATCACGCGCGCAGCCGACGACGTGCACGTCACGCAGTCGGCGCTCAGCCAGCAGATCAAGCGGCTCGAGGCCGAGCTCGGGATCGCGCTGCTCGTCCGGACGCCGGCGGGCGTGTCGCTGACCCCGGCGGGTGCCGATCTGGTGCGGCGCGCGGAGGTCGTCCTCGCCGAGGTCGCGGAGGCCGAGGCCGAGGTGCTCGCGCACCGGTCGATCGTCCGGGGCCTCGTGCGCGTGGCGGCGACCGCGGCGGCGGCACCGACGGTCGCGGTCGCCCTCGCGGGCTTTCACCGCGAGCGGCCCGACGTGCGGCTCGTCATGCGACAGGCGGCCGCGGCGGAGCTGCC
>SYBY01000171.1 GCA_005788585.1 Actinomycetota bacterium
CCTCGGCGGCTCGAAGAAGGTGGCGCTCGACGACACCGTCTTCGGCGTCAAGTTCAACGGCCCGCTCGTCCACGAGTCCGTCCGCGCCGAGCTGAACGCTCGCCGTCAGGGCACCTCGTCGACGAAGACCCGCGGCCTCGTCCGCGGCGGCGGCGCCAAGCCGTGGCGCCAGAAGGGCACGGGCCGCGCCCGTGCCGGCTCGTCGCGCTCCCCGATCTGGACCGGCGGCGGCACCGTCTTCGGCCCGTCGCCGCGCCACTACACGTTCAAGGTCAACCGCAAGGAGCGGATCGCCGCGCTGCGCAGCGCGCTGTCCGTCCATGCCGACCGCGGCTCGATCGCCGTGCTGGATCCGGCGCCCTTCGAGGCCCCGTCGACCAAGCAGGCGAAGGAGCTCCTGGCCAGCTGGCAGGACGTCCCGTCCGTGCTCGTCGTCATCGCCGACCTCGACGGTGACGCGCGGGAGTCCGACGCCGGCCGCGCCGCCCTGTCCTTCCGCAACATCGATCGCGTCTCCGTGGCGGAGGCGAGCACCGTGGGTGTCGCCGACATCATCGGCGCCGGCGGGCTGCTCCTCACCGAGGGCGCCCTCGAGGCGATCACCGCCCGCGCTGCGCGCAAGACCAAGAAGGAGGCGACGGCCTGATGGAGCACACACAGGTCATCATCCGCCCGGTCGTCTCCGAGAAGTCGTACGTCCTCGCGAGCGCCGAGCGCTACACGTTCCGCGTCCACCCGGACGCGAACAAGACCCAGATCCGGCAGGCCGTCGAGGCGCTGTTCGAGGTCGATGTGGTCCAGGTCCGCACCATGTCCGTGAAGTCCAAGCCGAAGCGCCGCGGGTACACCTCGGGCCGCACGCGGTCTTGGAAGAAGGCCGTCGTCCAGATCAAGCCCGGCCAGCAGATCCCTGTGTTCCAGGGCCTGCAGGGGCTCGACGGCTAGGGAGTCTGAACGATGGCGATTCGCAAGCCCAAACCCACGAGTCCCGGTCAGCGCTTCGCGACCTACCCGGACTTCGCTGAGGTCACCAAGACCGAGCCGGAGAAGTCGCTCGTCGAGGGCCTCACCAAGTCCGGTGGACGCAACGCCCGTGGTCGCAAGACGTCCCGCCATCGCGGCGGCGGCGCCAAGCGGCTGTACCGGAAGATCGATTTCAAGCGCACGAAGGACGGTGTCCCCGCAAAGGTCGCCGCCATCGAGTACGACCCGAACCGCTCGGCGTACATCGCGCTCCTCTATTACGTCGACGGCGCCAAGGCGTACATCCTCGCGCCCGCGCGGCTCGAGGTCGGCGCGATGGTCGTCTCCGGTCCGGAGTCCGACATCCGGGTGGGCAACGCCCTCCCGCTGGCGAACATCCCTACGGGTACCGTCGTGCACAACGTCGAGCTCGAGCCCGGCCGCGGCGGCCAGCTCGGTCGCTCCGCCGGCGCGTCCATCCAGCTGATGGCGAAGGACCAGGGCATGGCTACGCTGCGCCTGCCGTCGGGCGAGATGCGCCTGGTCCGCGACAGCTGCCGCGCGACCATCGGCACGATCGGCAACGCCGAGCATCAGAACGTCAAGATCGGCAAGGCCGGCCGCAAGCGTCACATGGGCGTCCGCCCGCAGACGCGCGGCACCGCCATGAACCCGGTCGACCACCCGCACGGCGGCGGCGAGGGCTCCACGACGCCGGGTCGTCACCCGGTGACCCCGTGGGGCGTGCCGACGCTCGGGTACCGCACCCGTAAGAAGCACAAGGCGTCCGACCGCTACATCGTGCGCGGGCGCAAGCGAGGGAAGAAGCGATGAGCCGTTCAAGCAAGAAGGGCCCGTGGGTCGAGGAGCGTCTGCTCTCCCGCATCGAGGCCCAGAACGCCGCGAATACCAAGACCATGGTGAAGACCTGGTCGCGGACGTCGACGGTCTTCCCGGAGATGGTCGGCCACACGATCGCCGTGCACGACGGGCGCAAGCACGTCCCCGTGTTCGTCAGCGAGTCGATGGTCGGTCACAAGCTGGGCGAGTTTGCCCCCACCCGCACCTACCGAGGCCATGCCGGCAGCGGCAAGGTCCGCTGAGCTGAGCGATGACTGACGAGCCGAAGAACGACGAGGCCGCTGACGCGGAGGAGAACGGGACCACGGAGGAGACTCCGAAGGCCGAGACCCCCGCCAAGAAGCCGGCTGCCAAGAAGAAGCCCGCCGCCAAGGCGAAGGCCGAGGACGCGACGGACGCCGAAGCAGCGTCCGACGCCGACGCTGCCGAGGACAAGCCGGCGAAGAAGCCTGCGGCGAAGAAGAAGCCCGCCGCTGCGAAGGCGAAGGCTGAGCCGAAGGCCGAAGAGGCCAAGGCTGAGGAGCCCAAGCCCGAGGAGCCCAAGGAGACGCCGAAGGCCGAGAAGCCCGCGCCCGCCAAGAAGGCTGCCGCCAAGGCCGACACCAAGCCCGCCGCCAACGGCGACCGCCCGACCGTGCGCGCTCACGCGAAGTACGTCCGGACGTCGGCGCGCAAGGCGCGTCTGGTGTGCGATCACATCCGCGGGAAGAACGTGGATGAGGCGCGCGCTATCCTCGCTCATACCCAGCGCGCCGTTGCGCGGGACTGGTCCAAGCTGCTCGAGTCGGCCATCGCCAACGCCGAGCACAACCACGAGCTCGTGGGCGAGGACCTGAAGGTGCTCTCGGTCACCGCCGACGAGGGCCCGACACTCAAGCGCTTCCAGCCTCGTGCGATGGGTCGCGCCACGCAGATTCGCAAGCGCACCAGCCACCTGACGATCACGCTCACGCCCAAGGATTAAGCAGACACTCATGGGACAGAAGGTTCACCCCGAGGCCATGCGCGTGGGCTACATCCACGACTGGAAGAGCAACTGGTTCAACGAACGGCAGTTCGCTGACTGGCTCGCCGAAGACGTCGCGATCCGCGACTGGATCATCGGCAAGCTCTCCCACGCCGGGCTCTCGAAGATCACCATCAAGAAGGACTCGGCCGAGGTCGAGGTCAACATCAACACCGCCCGCCCCGGCATCGTGATCGGCAAGTCCGGTTCCGAGGTCGACGCGCTGCGGCGTGACCTCCACCAGATCACCGGCAAGGCGATCAAGGTCAACATCCTCGAGATCAAGCGCCCGGAGCTTGACGCGAACCTCGTCGCCCAGTCGGTCGGCGAGCAGCTGCAGAACCGCG
>SYBY01000023.1 GCA_005788585.1 Actinomycetota bacterium
CGGAGCTCGGGGCGTGACCCGTGCCGGCGCCGCGCGCGTCGCGGCGCTCGCCGCGGCGGTCGCGCTCGTAGGCTGCGGCGGGGCCGCGGGCCCGCCACAGCTCCCGAAGGAGCAGGGCGAGAAGCTCGCCGAGGCCTCCATGGCCATCACCGGCGCGTGCGCCCGCGGGCCGCTGACGCCCGAGCAGGAGCGGGCGCTGCAACCGCGCGTCGAACTCCTCGTCGAGGCGACGAAGAACAGCCCCGACTCGCTGTTCGAGTACCCGCAGGAAGATCAGAACCCGCTCCTGACCACGCCGGCGCTGGAACTGCAGGCCGTCATCGGGGCACTGGGCGGCGTCGGACCGCAGCCCGTCTGCAATCAGCGGCTCGCCGACCTCGGCGACCGCGGCCTGGTCGCGGCCGGCCAGGAGTCGCTGCTGCGCGACATGCCCTCGACGCGGGAGTAGCTCAGGCGCCGCGCTCGAGCAGGGCGACGCACTCGATGTGCGGCGTCTGCGGGAACATGTCGACCGGCCGCACGCGCCGCAGCACGTACCCGGCCTCGACGAGCTGCGCGGCGTTCGGCGCGAGCGTCGTCGGGTTGCACGAGATGTAGACGATGCGCTTCGGGTTCGCCTCGATGATGCGGCGGACGACCTTCTGCGACAGCCCGGCGCGGGGCGGATCGACGACGAGGACGTCCGGCTTGCCCGCCTTCTCGATGAGCTCGCGCAGCGCCAGCCGCACGTCGCCCGCGAAGAACCGCGCCGACGACACGTCGTTGCGGCGCGCGTTCTCGATCGCGTCCGCCACGGCCTCTTCGACGATCTCGATGCCCCAGATCTCGCCGGCGCGCTGCGACAGCGACAGGCCGACCGTGCCGATGCCGCAGAACAGGTCGTACACCCGTTCCCAGCCCTGGAGGTTCGCCAGGTCCGCCGCGACGCCGTACAGCCGCTCGGCCATCTCGGTGTTCGTCTGGAAGAAGGCCGTGGGCGAGATGCCGAACGTCAGGTCGCCGAGCTCCTCGGTGAGCTTCGGTGCGCCGAGGACGATCTCCGTCTCGCCGCCCTGCGTCGTCTCGCCGAGCGCGTCGGTGCGGGTGATCATGATGGCGTCGGCCTCGACGGCCTGGTGCAGCGAGTCCGTGTCGATCGCCTCGGCGGCCTTGCCGTCCGCGACGACGAGGCGCGCCTGCAGCTCCCCGGTCCGGCGCCCCTCGCGCACGACGAGGTTGCGCAGCAGGCCCGTGTGCGTGCGACGGTCGAACGCGGGGAGCCCCTGAGCACGCGCCCAGTCGAGCACCTGCGTGCGGACGCGGTTGCCGGCCTCCGAGGCGAGCAGGCAGTCGTCGAGCCCGACGATCGTCTCCCACGACCCCGGCGCGTGGAAGCCGCAGACCAGCGTGCCCTCGGGGTCGGTGCCGAACGAGTACTCGAGCTTGTTGCGGTACCGCCACTGCTCGACGGCCGGCACGATCTCCTCGAGCTCGAAGCCCTCGAGCTTGCCGATCCGCGTCAGCGCGTCATGCACCTGCGCCTGCTTGATGGCGAGCTGCTTCTCGTACGGGATGACCTGCCACGGCGCACCGGGGTGGTCGGCGATCGGGTCCACCCGGTCGGGCGACGGCGCGATGACCTCCAACGTGCGCGCCTCGCCGTAGTGGCGCTTGCGCTTGGTGACGCCGGCGCGCACCTTGTCACCGGGGATCGCGCCCTGGACGAAGAGGACGTAGCCCTCGAGCCGTGCCACGCCGTTCCCGCCGAAGGCGAGATCGTCGATCGTCAGTTCGAGTTCCTGGCCGCGCTCAGGGCGCGCAGAGGTGTTCACGGGAGCCGACATGCGACCCACCACGGTAGGGGCTGTCTACATCAGGCGGAACGCGCGGTGCATCCGCGTGCGGCTGCCATCCGGGCGGGTGAGGACCACGCGCACGGTGATCGTGCCTCGCTTGGCGGCACGCCAGCGCTTCTTCGTCGGGCGCATCACCACGCGGAACCGGCCCTTGCCGTCCGCGCGCACCGCGTCGCGAACCAGCGCGCCGGCGCCGGAGCGAGCCCGGACCGACACGAGCGACCCCGGCTTCGCGCCATCCAGCACGACGGTGAACCCGCGTGCGAGGCGCAGCCGGCTGATGGTCAGCGTGGTCGTGAGCTTGACGGGGGACGGCTCCTCCGCCACCGGCGCGGGCTGCGGCGCCGTCGGCGTGGGTGCAGGCGCGGGCGTCGTCTCCGTGGGCGTGGTGCCGCCGCTGTCCGGGGCCGGCGCGAAGGCCGCGGTCACCGACTTGGCGGCGCTCATCGTCACGGAGCAGGAGCCGGTGCCCGTGCAGGCGCCCGACCATCCGGTGAAGCGCTGGCCGGCCGCTGGCGTGGCGGTGAGCGTGACCGTCGAACCGCGGACCACCTGGGACGAGCAAGTCGCCGAGCAGACAGGGCCGGAACCCGCGACGCTCCCGCTGCCGGTGACCGTGACGGACAGGTCATGCAGGCGCGGGAAGAACGCGAGGTTCGTCGTGCTCGAGCCGGTGATCGTGAAGAGCCCACCGACCCACAGCCCCTCGTCGGTGATCTTGACCTCGCGGAGACCGCCGCTCATCGTGAGCGCCGGTTGCCAGGCCGTGGCCAGGCCGTCCGCGATGCCGATTGCGGCGAGACCACTGCGCGACTGACCACCGGCGGTGGTGAACGTTCCGCCCGCGTAGAGGGTCGACCCCTCGGCATCAAGGGCATGCACGGTGTTGTTCACATTCGGGTCCCACGAGGTCGCCAGCCCGGTTGAGAGCGCAAGGGCGGCGCTGCGGTTTCGCGCCTGCCCGCCGATGGTCGTGAAGTTGCCCCCCGGGTGCAGCGCGCCCCCACCGAGCACGATGTCGTTGATCCCGCTGCTGGCGTTCGGGTCCCACGCGGTCGCGAGTCCTGTAACCGGGTCGAGCGCGGCGATCCGGTTGCGGCTCTGGCCGCCGACCGAGGTGAAGTTCCCCGCTGCGTACAGCACACCGCCCTCCAGGACGATCCGGTTGCCCGTGTTGTTGGCGTTCGGGTTCCACGCGGTCGCGAGCCCTGTCGAGACGTCGAGCGCGGCGAATCGGTTGCGCACCTGCCCGCCGATCGTGGTGAACTGCCCCGCCGTGTAGATCGTGCTGCCATCCCGGACCATGGAGTACACCTGGGCGTTGGCGTTCGGATCCCACGCGGTCGCCAGCCCCGTCGAGCTGTCGAGCGCGGCGATCCGGTTGCGCGCCTGCCCGCCGACGGTCGTGAACAGCCCGCCCACGTAGACCGTCGATCCGGACACCAGGATCTCGTACACGATGTTGCTGGCGTTGGGGTTCCAGCTCGTGACGGCCCCGGTCGCGTTGTCGATCGCGGCGATGTGGTTGCGCGCGACCCCGCCGATCTGCGTGAAGTCACCGCCGACATAGGTCACGCCGTCACCGGGGACGACGACGCGAATAGCGCCATTGGCCGACGGCGTGATCGTGCTCGGTGTCTCGCTGAACGCAGCCTGCGCAGGGCTTGCTCCGAGGAGGAGCATCGCGAGAGCGAGCAGGCAGAGACGTGTGAAGGCAGGCACCGCCCTGTACTCGACAAGGCGTCCAACGCCTTGACCGGGGGTCTACCCGAGGCGTTTGTCGATGGCGCGCAGCACGGACACCCGATTGGCGTGCTGGACCTCGTGGGCGCGGACAGCGCGCAGCTGCGCGTCGGAGAGTCCGTCGAGCTGCTGCGTGACCTGCGCGGCGGTGAGGTTCTCGTAGTCGGCGATCGCCAGGCCCCGGGTCACGCGGGCACGCGCGGACCCGACGAGGTCCTGCACCCCACCGCCCACGCCGCTGAGCAGCCGCGCCGCGAGCTCCTCCGCGTCGCGCCGCTGGATGCGCCCGCGCCGCACAGCGTCGTCGAGCGCTTCCTGCAGCCGGTCGAACGGCACCGCGACGCCCTTGGTGACGGCGTCCTTGAGCGTCCCGACGGGCGAACCGTCGTCCTCGCCCCCGGAGAGCGGGGCATTGCGCGGCTGGGTCACGTCGCGGACCTTACCCCGCGGCCGGGACCAGCCACTCCAGCAGCGCCTTCTGGGCGTGCCGGCGGTTCTCGGCCTGGTCCCAGATCCGCTGGCGCTCGCCGTAGAGGACCTCGGAGGTGATCTCCTCCCCCGGGTGCGCGGGCAGGCAGTGCAGCGCGATCGCCCCGGGGGCCGCCTTGGCGAGCAGCGCGTCGTCGATCCGGTAGGGCTCGAGGTCGCGGCGCCGCTCGTCGGCGGTGTCCTCGTCGCCCATCGACACCCACACGTCGGCGTAGACCGCGTTCGCCCCGGCGACGGCCTCGGCCGGGTCGTCGGTGAGGACCGCGCCGGGTGCGTCGGTCAGCGTGTACCCCTCGGGTGACGCGACCGCGACCTCGACCCCGGCGATCTGGCCCACCAGCGCGAGGGACCGCGCGACGTTGTTGCCGTCACCGACGTACGCGAGCTTCAGGCCGTCGAGCTGCCCGAACTCCTCCTTGAGCGTGAGGAGGTCGGCCACCGCCTGGCACGGATGGTGTCCGGCGGTGAGCATGTTGAAGACGGGAATCGACGCGTGCTCGGCGAGCTCCTCGAGCAGCGCGTCGGGGCCGGTGCGGACACCGACGGCCGCGACGTGCCGCGACAGGACGAGTGCGGTGTCCTTGACCGACTCGCCGCGCGAGAGCTGCATCTCGTCGGGCCGCAGGAGCATCGGGTGGCCGCCCAGCTCAGCGATCCCGGCCTCGAAGCTCAGCCGGGTGCGCGTGGACGGCTTCTGGAAGATGAGGGCCACCGAGCGGCCTTCGAGCGCGCGGGAGGACAGCGGTGCCGCCTTGAGGGCGGTGGCGCGGTCGAGCACCTCGGCGAGGTCGTGCGGCGAGAGCTCCAGGCCGGTGAGCAGGTGGCGGGTCAAGCGCGAGAGGATAGAGGCCGCGTGCGCGTCCTCACCTGGAACCTCTACCACGGCCGCGCCGACCCACCGGCCGGCCGGGACCTGCTGCCGGAGTTCAGCGCGACGCTCGCGAGCTGGGAGTGGGACGTCGCGCTGTTGCAGGAGGTCCCGCCTTGGTGGCCGGTGCCGCTGGCGCGCGCGTCGGGCGCCAGCGCCCGCATGGCGCTGACGTCGCGCAACGAGCTGCTGCCGCTGCGCCGGTGGATCGCCGAGCGCTGGCCCGACCTCATCAAGTCCGGCGGCGGAGGGTGCAACGCGATCCTCGTCCGCGGGCACCGCATCACCGACCATCGCCGGGTCCGCCTGCGGTGGCGGCCCGAGCGGCGTGTCGTCCACGGCGTCCGCCTCGACGACGGGACGTGGATGGCGAACGTGCACGCACAGGTGCGGCCGCACAGCGAGACGCGCAAGGACCTCGCCCGCGCCGGCGCTGCCGTCCTCGACTGGGCGGACGGTGCGCCCGCGATCCTCGGCGGCGACCTGAACATCCCGCACGCCGAGGTACCCGGCTTCACGCACCTCGACGGCCGGGGCGTCGATCACGTGGTCGGTCGCGGGTTCGCGGCCGTCGGGCGGCGGGAGATCCCCGACCGCGGGACGCTGTCGGATCACCCGCCGGTGCTGGTCACGGTCCGTCAGGTGACATCCGGTTCGGCGGTATAGGCCTCGACCCGGACCGTCGGCAACACCCGTTCCAGCAGAGCCCCGAGCCGCGGTCGCGTGGCGGCGCGGCACCGCCGCCGCTGATTCGCCGTGGGTGCTTGCTGGCTCACCACACGAGGGATGGCCGAGAACTCTCCGAGAACGACCGGGCGACCAGATGCTCGCAGCGCCGGGACCGGCGTTATGACCACGGCGCCGCTGAGTTTCGCGACGCCCGCGCTGCCCTTCGCAGCCTCACCGACCTGACCGCGGTACCAGCGACCACCCGGCAGCTTGCCGGAAGCAGCGACCGTAAACAGGGAGGAATCGCCGTCGCGCAGCCTCCCCCGCACCACACGCGGCGCACGTCTCGTCCTCCGGTACGCGCCGTTCGCGCGGACAGTCGTCTGACACACCGCGCCTGCGCCCAGAGCGACCTCGTCGACGTACGCCCCGCGACTCGGCTTGCCCTCCATCGCTCCGCGCGAGATCTCCCAACCGTCGGGCAGGGTGAACCCGAGCTGGGCGACCCTGCTGGAACGTGGCTCCTCCGGGTCGCGAATAGGCGCGTCCGCCGCATGAACGGCCGCCGGCGCGATGAGCACCCCCGCGAGTCCAGAGATCAGAATATTTCGCGCATTCATGGGTGGTTAGAACGCCGGAGTCGTCGCTAAGTTGCGGCCATGCGCATGCTCCTCCTCGTCGCATGTGCGGCACTCGTCATCGCCGGCTGCGGCGGCGATGACGACGACCCCTCGACGAGCACCCCAGCCACGGCCACCACCGCGACCGACCCGACCGGCCGCGGCGGCCCGGGCGTCACCGTCGGCATCAAGGAGTTCGCGTTCGACCCGCAGGAGATCACCATCGCCGTCGGCGAGCAGGTCACGTGGCGCAACGACGACACGGCCGAGCACAACGTCATCGGGCGGGGGATCGAGGACCCGGCGAAGTCCGACAACCTCGGGCTTGGTCAGACCTACACGTGGCGGGCCCTGCAGGCCGGCACGATGGACTACGTGTGCACGATCCACCCGAACATGACCGGGCAGGTCGTCGTCGAGGAGTAGCGGTTAGCGGCGCAGGCCGAAGCCGCGCAGGAGCAGCATCGCCCGCTCGCCCGCCGAGCCGGGCTTCGGGATCACCCCGAGCTGGACCGCCGCGTCGTACAGGTCGAAGAACGCGCGGATGCGCCAGAGCTTCTCGCGGTCGTCGGTGAGTTCGCAGTAGAAGACGCCGTGTACGACGACGAACCGGTCCGTCGGAGGGAGCTCCGGCAGCTCGCCCCGGTGATGGGCCAGGAGCTTGACCGGGAGGGCGGCGAAGCGGTCGTCGTGCAGGCGGGCGCCGGCCGCTTCCATGCGCGCATCCGGGAACGCCGTCCACAGCCGCTCGATGTGGTCACCCAGCGCGCCGACGGACTCCAGCGGGCGTGCGCAGAGCGGGTCCTCGTAGTGGACGTCCAACGCGCAGACGGCGGCGAACGCCGCGGGGTCGCGACCGGAGAACGCGTCCTGCAGGCCGTCTGCGAGCGTGTCGACCTCGGTCACGCGAGATCCGCCAGGCCGCTCGTCGGGCTCGACGCCCGCGCGTACGTCCGCTGCTCGATCCGGCCCGCGCCGCGCGCCAGGTGCCCTGCCTCGACGGCGAGCTTCATCGCCCGGGCCATCGCGACCGGGTCGGCGGCGCGCGAGACCGCGTTGGCGAGCAGCACCGCGTCGCACCCCAGCTCGAGCGCCTTCGCGGCGTCCGAGGCGGTGCCGATGCCCGCGTCGAGGATCACCGGCACCTGCGCCTTTTCCACGATCAGCTCGATGTTCACCGGATTGACGATGCCGCGCCCCGACCCGATCGGCGAGCCGAGCGGCATGACCGCCGCGCAGCCGACGTCCTCCAGCCGGCGGGCGAGGATCGGGTCGTCGTTCGTATAGGGCAGAACGGTGAAGCCGTCGGCGACGAGCTGCTCGGCGGCCACGAGCAGCTCCGGCGCGTCGGGCAGCAGCGAGTGCTCGTCGCCGATGACCTCGAGCTTGATCCAGTCGGTCTCCAGGGCCTCCCGGGCGAGCTGCGCCGTGCGGACCGCATCACGCGCGGTGAAGCACCCTGCCGTGTTGGGGAGGATCGCGACGCCGGCGCGGTCGATGACGTCGACGAGCGACCCCGACGCCTCGGCGTCGACGCGCCGCATCGCCACGGTGACCAGCTCCGTGCCCGACGCCTCGATGGCCTCGGCCAGGGTCTCCATGCGGGTGAAGCCGCCGGTTCCCAGCAGGAGCCGGGACGAGAACTCACGATCGCCGATGCGCAGCATGTCGCTCATCCTCCCTGGATCGCGGTCAGAACCTCGACCCGGTCGCCCGCGCGCAGTTCGTGCGCGTCCCACGCGGTGCGTGGGACGACCTCGGCGTCGACTGCCACCGCGATGCCGCGGCGCCGCGGTTCGATCCCGAGCGCGTCGAGCAGCGCGCCCACGGTGGCGGGGGCCGGCAGCTCGCGCGGCTCGCCGTTGACCGAGATCACGCGGCCACCCCCTCACGCACCCCGGCGAGCACGTCGGCCACGAGGTCGCCCGTGATCGACGCGAGCAGGATCCCGTTGCGGTGGTGTCCGGTGGCCCAGACGAGGCCGTCGATCGCGTCGCTGCGGCCGAGGATGGGCGTGTTGTCGGGCACGCCGGGACGGAACCCGACGGCGGTCTCCTCGATGACGAGCTCGTCGATGCCGGGCACGAGATCGATCGCGTCACGCAGCAGCTCGTAGACGCCACCCGCGGTGACAGTCGTCTCGAAGCCCCGTTCCTCCATGGTCGCGCCGAGGACGTAGCGGCCGTCTCCACGGGGGACGAGGTACCCGCCCTCGAAGCGCAGCACGCGGTCGAGCAGGCCGGGACCGTCGGGGTCACGCAGGCGCATGATCTGGCCCTTGACCGGACGCACGGGGACGCGGGCGTTCTGCGGGAGACCGAGGCCTGCGCCCGACCAGGCGCCGGCGGCGACGACGACCTGTGCGGCGTCGATGGTGCTGCCGTCGGTGAGAGCGACACCGACGGCGCGGGTGCCGTCGAGCGCGATGCGTGCCACCTCGGCACCGGTGCGGGTCTCCACGCCCGCGGCGCGTGCGGCCGTCTTCAGCGCGGCGTGGAGCAGGCGCGGATCGGCGGCGTGGTCGTCAGCCACGTGGAGCGCGGCGCGCACGTGGGGCGCCAGCGCCGGTTCGAGCTTGCGCGCGGCGCTGGGCAGCAGCCGCTCGGCATCGAGACCGAGGGATGCGCGCAGGGCCTGCTCGCGTTCGAGGGCGGCCGCTTCGTCGGCACCCCGCGCGACGAGCAGCGTGCTGCAACGGCGGTAGCCGACCTTGTCGCCGAGCTCGGCGGCGAACGCAGGCCACGCCGCGGCGGCCCGCAAGCCGAGGTCCAGCAGCGCGCGCTCGCCGACGTCCGCCTCGCTGACCGGTGCGAGCATGCCGGCCGCGACCGGGCTCGCCGCGCCGTCCGCCTGTCCGTCGGCGGCCCGTTCGAGGACAAGCACGTCCATCCCGCGCTGCGCAGCGCGCCAGGCGACACCCAGGCCCACGACACCGGCACCGATGACGGCGACGTCCGGGCGGCTGGTGGTGGTCACGGCGTTCCCTCCTCGCTTCGGCGGCATGATCCGCATCAGCTGTTGACGGTCGGCGCTGCGTCCCCGCGCCCTCTCAGCCCTGGCCTGCCGGGCTCCCGTATGCACGTCACAGGCTAGTACCGCGGAGCCCGCGCGCGGATCGGGTCGAGTTTGGGTCGCATACCGACCCAAACTCGACCGGATGCGCGGCCGTGCGAGACTGGGCCGAGATGACCCGCGACGAGCGCCTCGCACGCCTGCACGCCGCCCGCCTGTACCTCGTGACCGACCCCGAGCCCGGCGGCCGCCCCCTCGAAGGCGTGCTGACAGCCGCGCTGGCCGGGGGCGTCGACATCGTCCAGATCCGGGCCAAGGACGCGGGCGACGGGGAGATCCTCGCCGCCGCCGCCGTCGCCCGCCGCCTGTGCGACGAGGCCGGCGCCCTGCTGATCGTCAACGACCGGCCCGACCTCGTCGCGCCCGCCCACGCCGACGGCGTGCACATCGGCCAGGAGGACGGCACGGTCGCCGACGCGCGCGCCAAGGCCGGTGACGACGTCATCGTCGGCCGCTCCACCCACGCGCCCGCGCAACTCGCCGCCGCCCACGACGACGGCGCGGACTACGCCGCCGTGGGCCCGGTCTACGCCACCCCGACGAAACCGGGCCGCGCCCCCGTGGGCGTCGAGTACGTCCATCACGCCGCTGCCCACGCGCAGCTGCCGTGGTTCGCCATCGGCGGTCTCTCGCCCGAGAACCTCGGCGAGGTCGTCGCCGCCGGCGCGCAGCGCATCGTCGTCGTCCGCGCGATCACCGAGGCCGACGACCCGCGCGCCGCCGCCGCCGCGCTGCGTGGCGTCCTCGACGCGGGCGCCACCCCGGCCGGAGCCCTGCGTGGCTGAGCGCGAGAAGCCCGCGGGCTACGCGCGCAGCGAGGCGAAGAACGCGGAGGTCCGCGCGACCCTGGAGCCGCTCGGCCCGGACGAGCGCCCGGCGCCGCTGCTCGTCGCGATCGGGGTCGCGGTCCTCCTCGCGGTCGCGAACCTCGCCGGCACGCTCATCAGCGGGGACGTGCCCCTCGGCGGCACGCTGATCTTCGTCGTCGTCATGGCCATGGCGGCGTACGGGCTCTGGCACCGGCGCGCATGGGCGGTGCTGGGCTTCCTCGCGCTGCTCGGCATCATCGTCGCGTTCGCGACCCTGTCGCTCCTGGTGGCGAGCAACCTCGCGGCGGTCGCGCTGTGCATCGTGGTGGCAGGCGGCGCGGGCACGCTCTTCTGGAAGCTCATCCGCGTGCTCGGCCGCATCCAGGCCCCTGCCCGCGAGACCTACTAGGGTCATTTCCATGCCCGAAACTGCCTACGACCTCATCGTCATCGGCTCCGGTCCCGGCGGGTACGTCGCCGCGATCCGCGCGGCCCAGCTCGGCCTCAAGACGGCCGTGGTGGAGAAGGACGTCATCGGCGGTCGCTGCCTGAACGTCGCGTGCATCCCCGCGAAGGCCGTCCTGCGCACCGCCGACGTGCTCAGCGAAGTGCGCGACGCAGGCGAGTTCGGCATCACCGTGGGCGAGCCGA
This sequence comes from Actinomycetota bacterium, assembly GCA_005788585.1. The sequence goes on from SYBY01000023.1 coordinate 10,757, forward strand.
CCGTCGACTTCGGCGCGGTCAACGAGCGGCGCCTGAAGGTCATCAAGACCCTCACCGGCGGCGTGGCGGGCCTGTTCAAGAAGAACGCCATCGAGTACATCGAGGGCTTCGGGTCGCTGACGCCCGAGGGCAACGTGAAGATCGGCGGCAGCTTCGACGGCACCGAGATCCAGGCGGGCAAGGTCATCCTCGCCACCGGCTCGGTGGGCCGCCCGGTCCCCGGCACCCAGTTCGGCGGGCGGGTCATCGGCACCGAGGACGCGTGGCGGCTCCAGAAGATCCCCGCCAAGCTCGTCGTCCTCGGCGCGGGCGCGTCGGGCAGCGAGATCGCCTCGGCGTACGCGCGCCTCGGCAGCGAGGTCCACCTCTTCGAGGGGCTCGACCGCGTCCTGCCCAGCGAGGACGCCGACATCTCCAAGCTCGCCGAGCGCGGCTTCAAGAAGCAGGGCATCAAGGTCCACACGTCGACGTTCGTCGAGAACGTGCAGACGACGGACTCCGGCGTGACCTTCACGTTCGGCGACGAGACCGGCGACGCGGACTACCTGGTGATCGCGACCGGCCGCGGGCCCGACATCGAGGGCCTCGGCCTCGAGGAGGCGGGCGTCAAGCTCACCGAGAACGGCCTGATCGAGGTCGACGGCGCGCTGCGCACGAACGTCCCGAACGTCTACGCCATCGGCGACCTCGTCCCCGGCCCGGCGCTCGCCCACAAGGCCAGCGACGAGGGGATCATCGCCGCAGAGGACGCCGCCGGGAAGGAAACGCACCCCATCGTCTACGTCGACGTCCCGCGCGCGACCTTCTGCACCCCGAACGTCGCGAGCTTCGGCCTGACCGAGCAGCAGGCCAAGGATGCCGGCCACGACGTCGTCGTCGGCAAGGTCCAGTACGGCGCGGTCGGCGCGGGCACGGTCTACGGCGACCGCACCGGCCTGGTGAAGGTCGTCGGCGAGACGAAGTACGGCGAGATCCTCGGCGGCCACATCATCGGTGCGAAGTCCACGGAGCTCATCCAGGAGCTCGTCAACGTGCGGGCGCTCGAGGGCGGGTTCTCCGAGATCGCCCGGATGGTCCACGGCCACCCGACGCTGTCCGAGGCCGTCATGGAGGCCGCACGCGCGGCCGACGGATGGCTCATCCACGGTTAGAAGTCGTCCAGGCCGAGCCGAAGCCGGACACCGGCCCGGCCTTCTACTTCGACTACGCGGCACCCGAGGCGTACCTCGTCGCCGAGCGCATCCTGTCGCTCATGCCGGTGCCGTGTGAGTGGAAGCCGGTGCGCGCGAGTGCGCTGGCCGGCGGGTTCCCGGAGATCGATCGCGAGGCCATCGAGGCGACCGCCGCCGCCCGCGGCCTCCAGCCCGTGCGGTGGCCGGACCCGCTGCCCTTCGACAGCGATGTCGCCCTCCGGGCGGCGGCGTACGCCCGGGCGGGCGGGAAGACCGTGTCGTTCAGCCTCGCCGCGTTCCGACAGGCCTACGCGGGCGGGCGCGCCTTGACCGAGGACACCGTGCTCCTCGCCGGCGCCGCCTGCGAGATCCATCCGCGGGCGCTGCTGAAGGGGCTCGAGCTGCGCAGCACGCACAACGATCTCGACGCGATGACCGCCGAAGCGGTCGCGCGCGGGGTGCACACCGTGCCCGCCGTGTGGACGGGCGCGCACGTGCTCCACGGTGACGGGGCGCTGGAAGCGGCCGCGCGTGCCCTGACACCCTGAATCGGCTTTCCGGAAACGCCGACCGGGGTACGACCCCCCGGGAATGGGGCAAAATGCCTCGGACCCGAGGAGGGGTGCACGTGGCCGAGTCCAGCATGTCCGTCCTGACCGCCGCCCTTGCGACGACGGTGGCGGCGCAGTACCTCCTGATCGGGCTGTACATCGTGCCCCGCCTCGCGCGGCTGAGCAGCGAGCAGCCCGGACGCCTCATCACCGCCGCGATGGTGGGTGCCGGCGCGTTCTTCGTGGGCTGCGCCTTGACCCACGTGGGCATCGCGGCGCACGCGATCCAGGAGGGCACCGATGACGTCGCCACCCACGCGCTCATCCATGTGCTCCCCCACGTGGCCCAAGTCGTCGGCGGCGCGACGTTCATCCTCATCGCCGCCCGTCATCTGGACATCCGCTTCGCACCGAAGGACGTCGCCGCGCAGCTCCGCGAGGTCGAGGCGCGGTTCCGCACCGCGTTCGACCAGGCGCCCATCGGGATGGCCCTGGTCTCGCTGTCGCCCAACAACTTCGGCCGCTTCCTCCAGGTCAACCCGGCGTTGTGCACCATGCTCGGCTACGACGAGGCCGAACTGCGCACGCGCACCTACCGCGAGATCACGCACCCGGCTGACCTCTCACCCTCCGAGGAGCAGGTCACGGCGATGGTCGACGGGGTCACGGTCGGTGGGGAGATCGAGAAGCGCTACCGCCATCGGGACGGGCACGACGTCTGGGTCAACGTGCAAGCGTCCGCCGTCCGCGACACGCGGGGGAACGCGCTCTACAGCGTCTCGCAGATCCGCGACATCACCGAGGAACGCCAGTACCAGCAGCGCCTGCGCCACCTCGCCGACCACGACCCGCTGACCGGCCTGTTCAACCGCCGCCGGTTCGCCGAGGAGCTCGCCCGGCTCGTGGCGTTCTCGCGCCGCTACGGGGACCCGGCCGCGCTGCTGAGCGTGGACATCGACCGGTTCAAGTACGTCAACGACACCTACGGCCACGCCGTGGGCGACGAACTGCTCGTCCAACTCGCCTCCGCCCTGCGGGGGCGTCTGCGAGAGACCGACATCATCGGCCGGCTCGGCGGCGACGAGTGCGGCGTGCTGCTGCCGCGCACCACGGCCGAGGAGGCGCAGCGCACGGCTGCGGGTCTCCTGCACGAGGCCCGCAGGAACACCTCGGTGCGCGCCGGGGACCGGGTCGTCCGCCTCACGGTGTCCGGGGGGATCACGGCGATCGACGCCGCGGAGTCGACCAGTGCCGAGGAGATTCTCGTCAACGCCGCCCTGGCGATGTACGAGGCCAAGGAGCAGGGCCGCGACCGTCACGCGACCGTCCTGCCCGGCGGCGAGTCAGGGGTGCTCCGCGAACGCCAGACGTGGTCGGAGCACATTCGCGAGGCGCTGGAGCACAACCGGTTCCAGCTCTGGGAGCAGCCGATCCTCGACCTGCGCACGGGCGAGCGGAGCCGATCCGAGGTGCTCCTGCGCATGGAGGACCCCGACGGCGGCGCCCCGATTCCGCCCGGCTTGTTCCTCTCCATCGCCGAGCGGTTCGGACAGATCACCGCCGTGGACCGGTGGGTGATCGGGGAGACGATCGCCGTGCTCGCCGACCGCGAGCGGCGCGGGGTGGCGCAGTGCATGGAGGTCAACCTCTCCGGGCGGTCGATCACAGACGAGGCGCTCATCGAGTTCATCGCGTCGGAGATCGGGAACGCCGGGGTGGACCCCACGCGCCTGGTCTTCGAGATCACCGAGACCGCCGCAATCGGGAACATCGACCGCGCGCGCGGCTTCGCGCGCAGACTGGCGGACCTGGGCTGCCAGTTCGCGCTCGACGACTTCGGCTCGGGCTTCGGTTCGTTCTACTACCTCAAGCACATGCCGTTCGACTGCGTGAAGATCGACGGTGACTTCATCAAGGACCTGCCCCTCTCGCAGACCGACCGCCTGACGGTGCGGGCCATCGTGGACATCGCGCAGGGGCTGGGCAAGACGACGATCGCCGAGTGCGTCCAGGACGAAGCGACGCTCGATCTCCTGCGCGACGTCGGCGTCGACTTCGCGCAGGGCTTTCACGTGGGTCACCCCACGAAGCTCGTCCGGTAGGTCAGCCGCGCTTCGGCGCGGTGCGTGCCAGGTGGTGGACCAGGAGGTCCACGACCGGGCCGTACGTCGCCGCGAGCGCGGGCTCCAGCGGCGCGGGGGCGTGGACGTCGACGCCGACGACGGACGTGCCGTCGGCGCGCGGGCGCACGCGGTGCACCATGGAGATCGGGCCGACCTTCCACGTCCACGAGCGGCCCTCGTCCTTGTTGGTCACCTCGACCGGCACGGGCACGACGCCCATGAGCTTCGCCGCGCCCTTGCGCCCGGGCTCGACCTCGTCGTCGCCCAGACCGGATGCGCCGCGCACATGCGGCGCCCATTCGTGCCAGCGGCTCGGACGCGCCAGGAGCGGCCAGACCTGCTCGGCGGGGGCGGAGGATTCGGCCTCGTAACTCAGCATCGTGGCCAGCGTATCGACCACGAACCGAGGCACCTTGACCAATGGGGGACCAGCTGCTGGACGGGTGGACGAGGCCCCGAACCGCGTCCACGAGCCGCCGCGACCGGTACGCTCGGCGCACGCATGGCCGATCCGGCGCAGCCCCGCTCTCTCCCTGATCCGGTCGCGGCCCGCGAGTGGCTGCAGACGATGATCCTCATCCGCCGGTTCGAGGAGCGCGCCGGCGAGATGTACGCCAAGGCGAAGGTCGGCGGCTTCCTGCACCTCGCGATCGGCGAGGAGGCCGCCATCGTCGGCTGCGCCCGCGCGCTGCGCGAGGACGACTACCTCATCTCCACGTATCGCTCGCACGGGCACACGATCGCCCGCGGGTCCGACCCCAACGCAGTCATGGCCGAGCTGTTCGGGCGCGAGGGCGGGCTGTGCCGCGGGCGCGGCGGATCGATGCACATGTTCGACCTCGAGCACCGCTTCATGGGCGGCTACGGCATCGTGGGCGGCAACCTGCCGATCGCCGCGGGCTTCGGGCTGGCCTCCGACTACCTCGGCACCCAGGACGCCACACTGTGTACGTTCGGCGACGGCGCGATCAACCAGGGCACCTTTGGCGAGACGATGAACCTCGCCGCGCTCTGGAAGCTGCCGGTCGTCTTCCTCGTGACGAACAACCAGTTCGGCATGGGCACCGCGCTGGAGCGCCACTCCGCGAACACCGACCTCCAGGAGCGCGGCCAGTCGTTCGGCGTGCCCGGCATGCGCTGCGACGGCATGGACGTCGTCGACACCTACGAGGTGTGCAAGGAGGCACTGGCGATCGCGCGCGACGAGCGCCAGCCGGTGCTCGTCGAGGCTGTCACCTACCGCTTCCGCGGCCACTCGATGGCCGACCCGGAGGAGTACCGCACGAAGGAGCAGGTCGCCGAGTGGCGCGAACGCGACCCGATCGTGACCTTCGCCGACCGCCTGAAGGCCGAGGGCGTGATCAAGGACGGCGATGACGAGCAGATGGACGCCGACGCGGTGGCGACCGTCGACGCCGCCGTGGCGTTCGCCGACGCGTCGCCCTTCCCGGCCCCCGAGTCGCTGTACGACGACATCTACGTGCTCGGCGACCAGCTCCAGGGCTGGTACTCGGTCGACGAGCGCGGCGCGGGCGTGTCCCGCGGGGAGCATCTCGGTAAGTGAGCACGACGACGAAGCGCACCCGCGAGGCCCTGAACGACGCGCTGCGCGAGGAGATGCTGCGCGACGAGACCGTCCTGCTCATGGGCGAGGACATCGGGGTCTTCAACGGCGCCTTCAAGGTCACGAACGGCCTGCTGAAGGAGTTCGGCGAGCAGCGCGTGCGCGACACGCCCATCAGCGAGAACACGATCGTCGGCATGGGCGTCGGCGCGGCGATGACGGGCCTGCGCCCGGTGGTGGAGCTCATGACGATCAACTTCTCGCTGCTGGCGATGGATCAGATCGTCAACCACGCCGCGTCGATCCACTACATGTTCGGCGGCCAGGTCAAGGTGCCGCTCGTCGTCCGGATGCCCCAGGGCGCCGGGCACCAGCTCGGGCCGACGCACTCGCATTCCTGGGAGGCGCTGTATCTCCACGCCCCGGGACTGCTCGTCGCGGTGCCGTCCACCCCGGCCGACGCGAAGGGACTGCTGAAGAGCGCCATCCGCGACGACAACCCCGTCATCTTCATCGAGCACGAGTACCTCTACGGCCAGCGCGGCGAGGTTCCCGACGAACCGGACTTCACGGTGGACTTCGGCAAGGCCGCGATCCGCCGCGAGGGCACCGACGCGACGATCGTCGGCATCTCGCGCATGGCGGTGACCGCCGCGCGCGCAGCCGAGACGCTGCACAGCGAGCACGGCATCAGCGCCGAAGTCATCGACCCGCGCACCCTGCGCCCGCTGGACCTCGACACGATCCTCGACTCGGTGCGCAAGACCAATCGCTGCGTCATCGTCGAGGAGGGCTGGCCCCACGGCGGGGTCGGCGCGAACCTCGCCGCGCTCATCCAGGAGCAGGCGTTCGACTGGCTCGACGCGCCGATCGGCCGCGTCACCGGCGCGGACGTCCCGATGCCGTACTCC
>SYBY01000172.1 GCA_005788585.1 Actinomycetota bacterium
AGGAGATCCTTCGCAACACGATCGGCGAGCGCGTGCTCGGCCTGCCGCCCGAGCCGCGGCTGGACAAGGGCGTGCCGTTCAGCGAGCTGAAGTCCATCGAGAAGCAGGGAGCGCCGGCATGAACCTCGAGCTGACCGACGAGCAGCAGGCGCTGCGCGAGGCCGCCGCAGGCGCGCTGGCCCGCGTCTCGGACTACGAGGTCCTGCGTGACGTCATCGAGGGCGGCGCGCGGCCCGAGCACTGGTCGCTCGTCGCCGAGCAGGGCTGGGCCGGCCTGCTGGTGAGCGAGGCCAACGGCGGCATCGAGCTGAGCCTCTTCGACGCCATGCTCGTCCTCATCGAGACCGGCAAGGTGCTCGCCCCGCACGAGCTGCTCGGCCACCTGCCCGCGACGACGCTGCTCGACGCCGCGTCGTACGACGGCACGGCCGACTACGCCGAGGGCACGAAGCGCGCGGCGTTCCTCGCCGCGCGCCCGCCGGGCGACATCGACGACACATGGACGGTCGAGGCGCGGTCGGGCAGTGCCCGGGCCGCCGCTCCGGCGCTCAACGCCGACGGCACGGTGAGCGGCGAGCTCGCGTGGGTCGTCGACGCACCGGGCGCCGACCTCCTCGTGGGCGTCGCCGTCGACGCGTCGGGCACCGCGAAGACGGTCGCGATCGAGGCCGGTGCGTCCGGCGTGTCGATCGAGGGGCCGGTCATGCGGTACGACCCGTCGCGCCTGATCGGCCATGTGTCGCTGAGCGACGCGCCGGCCACGGTGCTCGAGGGCGCCGATCCGGCGCGTGCGTGGTTCGTCGCGCAGGCGCTGCTGGCGGCCGAGTCCTACGGCGCGGTCGACACCGCGCTGACGGTGAGCGTCGCGTACGCGAAGGAGCGCTTCACGTTCGGGCGGCCGATCGGCTCCTACCAGGCGATGAAGCACGGCCTTGTCGAGATCCTGCGCCAGCGTGAGAACGCGTACGCGGTGATGCTCTACGCCGGCTGGTCCTACGAGGACAAGCCGGAGGAGTTCGCGCTCGCCGCGAGCGCCGCGCGCACCGCAGCCGGCCACGCGCTGGACTTCGCGGCGCGCCAGCAGATCGCCACGCACGGCGGCATCGGCGCGACGTGGGAGCACGACGCGCCGCTGTTCTTCCGTCGCTCGCAGCTGTCGCGCCGGCTGCTCGGCGGGATCGGCGACAGCACGGATCGCGTCGCCGGCGAGCTGCTCGCCGCGTAGGTTCGCCCGCAGGCGGGGCGGTCGCGCTGCGACCGCCCCGTCAGCGCGGTGCCGTCAGGACCGCGCACCACATCGCGTCGATGGGGCGCCTCACCGCTGCGCTGAGGAGTGACTTCTCGGCCAGCAGCGCCCGCATGATCAGCTCGTTGTTCCCGCCGACGATCGCCAGCGACAGCGGCGGCGTGATCCGGTTCAGCTCGTCGTGCCGGCGACCCAGCCCGTCGCTGACGCGACGCACGAGCTTCGCGAAGCGCTCAGTGACGTCGCGGCGGATCTCGAGGGCGGTGGGCCCAGCCGCCTGCGTGTCGATGACCAGCGACCGGGCAAGGGCCGCGTCGGAGGCGAAGCGGGCGAGCATCGCGCGGTTGACCGCGCTGACGTGGTCGCGCCAGGGCAGCTCGGCGGCCAGTGCCGCCTGGTGCGCGGCTTCCATGTCGCCGATGGTCCGGTCCGACGTGATCGAGTAGAGGGCGACGAAGCACTCCTCCTTGTCGGCGAAGTGGGCGTAGAAGGTCGACTTCGAGACGCGGGCGGCCTTGGCGATGTCGGCGATGCGGACCGACAGGTAGCCGTCGGCGGCCGCGCGCTCCGCCATGCCGCGCAGGATCTGGCTGCGCTGACGCTGCTCGAGTTGCGAGCGCTGTTCGGGCGTGAGGACAGGCCGGGCCATGGAGCGGCGAAGAGTACTTCGTCGACGGTTCCCGGTTGCATCACGTCGCCGGAACCCGCTACGTTTGCAGTACCGGATAGTACACGGGTACTTGGTGGTACGTCTCAGCGGATTCTGGGTACCACCTCCGGCGGGAGGAGAACCTGAAACGTGGCACGACACGAGGATGATCCGCGCCTGCATGCAGCCGGCGTGACAGTGCAGTTCGGTGGCCTGACGGCCCTCGACGATGTCTCGCTCGACGTCGGTCGCGGGGAGGTCGTCGGCGTCATCGGCCCGAACGGAGCAGGCAAGACGACGCTGGTCAACGTCCTGTGCGGAGTCGTCCGTCCCCAGGGGGGCACCGTCACGTGGCGCGGACAGTCGCTCGACGGCGTCCGGCCGCACCAGCTCGCCGGCCTCGGGATCGCGCGCACGCTGCAGGGCGTCGGCCTGTTCGCCGGGCTGACCGCAGCCGAGAACGTCATGGCCGCCGCCCCGCGCGCCGGACGCCCCGGCGTGCTGAGTGGCCTGCTCGGACTGCCACGGGCCGACCGAGACGAGCGCCGCGTGCGGGCCGGCGCCCTCGAGGTCCTCGAGCGCCTGGACGTGCGCGACGCCGCCGACCGCCTCCCCGGCACCCTGCCCTATGGCGTGCAGAAGCGCGTGGGCCTCGCCCGCGCCCTCGCCGCGCGGCCCGATCTCCTGCTGCTCGACGAGCCCGCCGGCGGACTGAGCGGCGGGGACATCACCGACCTGGCGGAGCTCATCAAGGGGCTCCGCGGCGAGATGGGCGTCCTGCTCGTCGAGCATCACATGGACCTCGTCATGGAAGTCTGTGACCGCATCGTCGTACTGGACTTCGGCAAGCGGATCGCCTCGGGGACCCCGGAGGAGATCCAGGCGGACCCCGCCGTGCTCGACGCGTACCTCGGAACGGCGGCCGCCGATGCTTGAGGTCACGGGGCTCTCCGCCGGCTACGGCCCTGTCCGTGCCCTGCGCGACGTGACCTTCTCCGTCGAGCCGCAGACGATCACCGCCGTCCTCGGCGCCAACGGCGCGGGGAAGACCACACTGCTGCGCACGATCTCGGGCCTCGTCGGCGTCAGCAGCGGTTCGGTCACCCTGCGCGGCGACGACGTCACGTCGCTGGCGACGGAGGACATCGCACGACTCGGGGTCGCCCACGTCCCAGAGGGCGGCGGCGTGATCCGCGAGCTCACGGTCGACGAGAACCTCCGCCTGGGTGGCCTCATCGCGGGCGCAGGCGAGAGCGAGCGCGATGTCGTGCTCGCGCTGTTCCGGCCGCTGCAGGAGCGCCTGGGCCTCCCGGCGTCGACGCTCTCGGGCGGCGAGCGCCAGTTGCTCGCGCTGGGCCGGGCGCTCATGGCCCGCCCGAC
>SYBY01000173.1 GCA_005788585.1 Actinomycetota bacterium
CGTTTCACCTACGATTCTTGAGACCGAATGAAACGTTGCCGGTCGCCAGACCTTTCAACTTTTTATTTTTTGCCCTGGGTACGATATTTACTACGCAAAACTGGAGGCGAAGATAATTGCGACCCCCCCCCAAACCCCTGTTTTTCTTCGGCATTTGACTCGCGACGACAATACATGTCCGCGATGGAGCAGCACATCCGCCGCGAGAAGGCGACGTCGAACATCTGCACGTCGCAGGCGCTCAACGCGCTGGCCGGCGTCGTCTACCTCAGCTGGCTGGGCCGCAAGGGCCTCGTCGAACTGGGCGAGCTCATGCTCCAGCGCACGCACTACGCCCGCGAGACGCTCACCGGCATCGCGGGGATCGAGGCGCTGCACGAGCAGCCGGTCGTCCGTGAGTTCGCCGTCCGGATCCCGGACGTGAACGTGGCGAACGTCGTGTCGCGCTGCCAGGACGCGGGCGTGAACCCCGGCTTCGCGCTCGGCCGCGCCTACGACGAGTTCTCCGACGGCCTGCTGGTGGCCATCACCGAGCAGCGCTCGAAGGCCGACATCGACAAGCTCGCCGCCGTCCTCGAGGAGGCCATCGCCGCCGAGAGAAGCGGCGCTCCGATCGCGGGGGTGTCGGCATGACCGTCTCCGAGTTCGCCCGCATCCCGATGCAGGATGACGAGGCCACCACGATCTTCGAGAAGGGCGCGCCCGGCCGCCGGGCGTTCGTCGCCCCGCCGCTGGACGTCCCGCAGGTCGACGGCCTGATCCCGGACAAGTTCGCGCGTGCCACTGCGCCGCGGCTGCCCGAGGCCTCCGAGCCCGAGATCGTCCGCCACTACGTGCGCCTGTCGCGCCGCAACTTCGATCTCGACTCGGGCTTCTACCCGCTCGGCTCGTGCACGATGAAGCACAACCCGCGGCTGCACGAGCGGGTCACGGCGCTGCCCGGCCACGCCAAGCTGCACCCGTTCCAGGACCCGGCGCGCTCGCAGGGCGCGCTGGAGCTCATGTACAACCTCGAGCGCGCGCTGGGTGAGGTCAGCGGCCTGCCGCACGTGTCGCTGCAGCCGTCCGCCGGGTCGCACGGCGAGCTCGCGGGCGTCCTGCTCACGCGGGCCTACCACGAGGACCGCGGCCAGCACCGCACGACGGTCCTGACGCCGGACACCTCGCACGGCACGAACCCGGCGACGGTCACGATGGCCGGCTACAAGGTCGTGAAGGTCGGGACGAACCCCGACGGCGGCGTCGACGTGGAGGACCTCAAGCGCAAGGCCGACGAGAACGTCGCCTGCCTCATGCTCACGAACCCGAACACGCTCGGCGTGTTCGATCCGAACATCGAGGAGATCGCCTCGATCGTCCACGGTGTGGGCGCGACGCTGTACTACGACGGCGCGACCCTCAACGCGATCATGGGCATCAGCCGCCCGGGCGACAGGGGCTTCGACATCGTGCACTTCAACCTGCACAAGTCCTTCACCCAGCCCCACGGCGGCGGTGGCCCGGGCTCCGGCCCGATCGCGGTGTCCGACCGCATCGAGCCGTACCTGCCGGTGCCGGTCATCGAGCGCGTCGAGTCCGGCAACGGCGCGGGCCCGACGTTCGACCTCATCGAGGACGACGAGCGCCGCCCGAAGTCCATCGGCAAGCTCCGCGGGTTCCAGGGCAACTACGGCTGCTTCGTGCGGTCGTACGCGTACATCCGGTCGCTCGGCGCCGAGGGCCTGAAGGACGCGTCCGAGACGGCGGTCCTCAACGCGAACTACCTGCTCGCGAAGCTGCACCAGGACCCCGAGGTCGCCCAGTACCTGCCGCTGGCGTTCGGCAAGCTCTGCATGCACGAGTTCGTCCTGTCGGGCGCGCCGATGAAGAAGGAGCTCCAGATCAAGACGCTCGATCTGGCCAAGCGGCTGCTCGACCACGGCTACCACCCGCCGACGGTGTACTTCCCGCTGCTCGTCGACGAGGCGCTGCTCATCGAGCCGACGGAGACCGAGACGCGCGAGACGCTCGACGGGTTCGCCGAGGCGATCGCCGCGATCCTCAAGGAAGCCAAGGACGACCCGTCGATCGCCCAGTCGGCGCCCTACTCGACGCCGGTGCGCCGGCTCGACGAGGCCGGCGCGGCGAAGAACCCGGTCATCCGTCAGCCGCTCGGCTGACGGAGGTCAGGCCCGGCGCTTGCCGTTCGGGCCGACGACCCACCACAGACCGCCGTTGAGGAAGACGTTGTGGCAGCGCACCTCGCCGGGGCCCTCGTTGACGTAGTAGTACAGCGGCTGGCCCCGGTAGGTGACCTGCAGGCGCCCGTCGCGGCGCTTGGTCGTGCCGAGCAGTGACTGCTTGACGTCGCCGCGGGCGCGGGGCTTGCCCTTCGTGTACACCGGGGGCCACGCGCGGGCGCACTCGCCGTAGCAGTTGCTCTTGCCCTTCGTGTCGTTCTCGAAGATGTAGATGGCCTGCTTCTTGGTGTCGAAGAGCATGCTGCCGAACTCGGACTGCCCGGTCGTGATCGCCTTGCCGGTGGGCTTCTTCGCAGGCTGGGCTTTCGGCGCCTCGGTGGTCGTGGTGGCGGCCACGCGCTCGGTCGTGGCGGGCGGGGCAGGAGGGGTGGCGGTGGCCTGGGCCTGGCCGTTGTCGCTGTCGCCACAGCCGGCGAGCGCGACCGTGCCGCAGATCAGGGCGAGGATCGTGGTGCGCATGGGGTCCACTGTCCCACGGCACGCCTTACAGCCGGGTTACATCCACACCTCGCGGATGAGCGTCTCGTGGTCGGGTTCCTGCGCGGCGGCCTGCGCACGGACGGCCCGTGCGTCCTCGTCGGTCCCCTGCGTGAACAGCAGGGTCGAGGGGCCGACCCATCGCGTCCAGGCGTCGTGGAACGCGGTGGCGCGCGTCTTGTGCGTGCCGAGGTCGTCGGGCACGGGATGCCAGCGCACGCTGAAGGCGGTCCGTCCTCGCAGCGCTCCGGTGATTCGCTGGACCGGGGAGCGTCCGGAGTCGGCGATCCAGCGGGACACGAGGTACCGCGGGGTTTCGACCGTGCCGAGCACCTGGTCCAGCGCGGTGGCGAAGCGGCGCGCTTCGTCCTCATACGCTGCGGTGAGCGCGCAGCGCACGTGGCCGGAGGTGCGTGGCTCGAGATCGAGGGACGCCGCGGCCTCGGGGCGCAGCTCGCCGAGCGCGACGTACGCGTCGGCGATGGCGTGGGCGACGAGGTCGAGCGGGGCGGCGACGGGGAACGCGAGGTCGGCACGACGCAGCCGGTGGCCCGCCCAGACGCCGGCCGCGGGGACGCCGGCGAGCAGGACCAGACCGACGGGGCCGAGCGCGAGAGCCCCGGCGACACCGGCTAGCGCGGACAGCCCGGCGAGCAGGGTGGGGGTCCTCTGGTCGACAGGTACGCGCAGCTCGGGTGGCAGCGGCGCGTCGGCGGGCACCAGGGCTCGGCCGGTCTTGGCGGGGCGCCGGCGGATCACCGCGGTCGCGACTTCCCGGGCGGCGTAGGGCTCGCCGATGCGCCACCGCTCGCGCGCCGTGTCGTGGTCGGCCGCACGCGCGGCACACGCGGCGTTGATCTCGGAGAACGCCTCGGCGGGCGGGGTGCCGAACGCGCCCAGCAACGGGTGGACGTGGGACGGGCCGGCCTCGATGGCGCCGTCCTCGGCGGGCGCGAGAAGGTGCAGGTGCCGGCGCACGAAACGCTGGTAGTCGGCCTCACCGCGGGCCAGGCCCGGCGCGACGCAGACGACGTCCCAGTTCGACGCGATCTTCTCCGGCCGCTCCGGGTCCAGCCGCAGGGAGCGCCCGCGCATCTGGCGGACCGTCACGCCGGTCGTCGCCACCGTGAGGTCGACGAGACAGTTCACGGCGGGGGCGTCCCAGCCCTCGCCGAGCAGCGCGCGTGTGCCGACGATCGCTTGGGTTGCGCCGTCGTGCAGGAGGCGCGTCGCCAAGGCGACCCAGCGCCGGGAGGTCCAGTTCGGCGGGTCAGCGAGCAGCCGCACGAGGCCCTCGTCGTCGGGTTCGGTCCGCCAGCCCGTCATGGTGTCACCGGCTGCCGCCTCGAACGCGGCGAGCAGCGTGTCGGCGTCCTGGGGATGACAGCGCACTCCCCGTCCGCTGACCAGGAGCGCCCGCAGCGGCGCCGTGCGCAGATCCTCCGCCATCGCCTGGACCACGCGGACCGCGGTGCCGGCTCCGGGATCGAGCACCCCGCTGAGGTCGCTCGCGCCGCGCCGGGGCGCGCTCTCGGCATCGCAGAGCACCAGGGCGTGGAGGTCGGGCCCGCGCGCGTCGGACTCGGCGCCCAGCACCTCGACGGCCGCGAGCGGCTTGGCTGCCGACGAGGTCAGCAGCCGGTCGACCTGCGACGTCCCGCGGCGCATGCCGCGACGAGTCAGCTGGAAGCCGAGCTCGCGCAGGGCGGCGGCGATCGCGTCGTAGCGCTCGGTCGCCGCCTCGGACGGGTCGGCGGCCAGGCGCTTCAGCGCGTAGTCCTCGAGCAGGACGAGCCAGTCCTCGAGGTCAGGCGCGCGGGCGTAGGCCTCGCCGCGCGGCGCTCCCGCCGGCGTCTCCATGCCCGCTGACGCCAGGAACCGGATCCCGGCGCGGGCCAGCGCGGGGCGGCGGCGCTGGAAGCGCTCCCACGGGATCTCAGCGGCCCCGTCGTCGTCGCGGCCCCGGTCGCGCATGCGGGCGAGCACCCACTGGGGGAACGACAGCGGGCTGTCGACGTCGTCGTGCAGTGCCGTGACGAGCTCGGCGAACCGGACGTCATGCTCGGCCAGCCAGTCGCGCTCGGACGCCAGCGGCTCCGTGAACCACGCCAGCTCCTGGTACGGCGCCAGGAAGCCGTCCTTGACCACGGCGGGCGTGGGGACCGAGAAGTCGACGGGCCCGAGCAGGTCGTCGTAGAGGTCGTGCTCGTCGGCGGTGAGCTCGTCGGGCGGGGTGGCAGTCAGGCCGACGAGGTGCACGTCGCCGAGTGCGGCGACGGCGGCGCGGACGAGGTAGCCCCAGAGGCCGCAGAGGTGGTGGCACTCGTCGAGGACGACCGTGCGGACGCCCGCGGCGCGCAGCGCATCGATCCGCGCGCGGGCGCCGTGGGCGAGGAGATCGGCGAGTTCGAGCTCAGGGTGCTCACCGCGGGCGACGGCCTTCTTGATCGCGGCGACGAGACGTGCCTGCTCGCGGTCACGGCGCTCGGCGGCCGCGCCGGTCCAGGTCGCGGCCTCGGCGAGCACCGCGTCACGCGTGGTGTGCGTCGCCGCCGCGCGTTCGTCGGCCCAGCGGGTGCGGGCCAGGTCGCGCAGCCCCGCTCCCGGGTCGTCCAGCCGGCAGAGCGCCTGGTAGGTCAGGCAGGTGATCTGTCCGCCCACCTCCGTCCCGGCGACCGCCATCGCCCCGTCGGGGTGGGAGAACGCGCCGAGCGCCTTCGGCCACTGCGCCTGGATGGTCGCGGTGGGCGCCAGCACCAGCGCGGGGGCCCCGAGCCGGGCGATGATCTCCAGCCCGAGGACCGTCTTGCCCGAGCCGGGTGGGGCGACGATGTGGGTGCGGGTGCGTCCGGCGGCGACGTCGCGGTCGAAGGCCTCCAGCGCGAGCTCCTGGTAGCGGCGCCAGGTGCCGGTGAAGCGCAGGCGGTCGGGCACGGGCGGGATTGTCGCGGGTACGCTCGCCGGGTGCGTTCTCTGGTGCGCTCATAGGCGTCGTCGCCCTGAAGCTCGTGCTCGCGCCCGTGCTCGTCGTCGGCGCGTCGCTCATCGGCCGCCGCCACGGCCCGCGGGCGGCCGGGCTGGTCGGGTCGCTGCCGATCGTCGCCGGGCCGGTCCTGCTCGTCCTCGCGATCGAACAGGGCGAGGCCTTCGCCGCAGATGCGGCCGCCGGGACGTTGCTGGCGCTCGTCGCCGTCGTCGCGTTCCTGCTGACCCGGGCCGGCGCGAGCGCGCGACGGGGCGCCGTGATCTCGGTGGCGGTGGCGTGGTCGGTGTTCCTCGGCGTCGCCGTCCTGGTGTCGTCGGTCTCGCCTGGTCCCTGGTTGGCCGCCGGGTGCGGGGGTGCGGCGCTGGCGGCCGCCGCCCTGATGCTGCCGCGCGGAACGGTGTCGGGCGCGGCGCCGCGCCCGCCCTCGTGGGACCTGCCGCTGCGCGCGGCCGCAGCCGCCACCCTGGTGCTCGTCGTCACCGCGCTGGCCGAGGCGGCGGGTCCGCGGCTCAGCGGCGCGCTTGCGCTGTCCCCGATCGCGATCAGCGTCCTGTCCGGGTTCTCGCTGGCGACCCAGGGGCGAGCGTCGACGCTCGTGCTGCTGCGCGGGCTCGTCACCGGGCTGCCCGCGGTCGTGTGCTTCTTCACGATCGTCGCGCTGACCATCCAGCCCTGGGGAACCGCGGTCTCGTTCGTGACGGCCTCGGTCGCGGCGCTCGCGCTGCAGGCCGTGGTCGCCCATGCCACCGGCCCGGGCGATGCCGCCGCTCGCACGGCGGCACCGCCCGGGACCGGCGAGTCCCATCCCACGCACTCGGCTTGAGGTCCGTCTCGCCGTACGGGCATGGTGACGGTGCCTGACCGGTCACGGCACCGACCATCTGGCCGAGCCGAGTCCTCCCGCGTGTCCCACCGGGGACCGGAGCGACGGCCGACTCATCTAGATTCCGCAGCGTGCGCATCTTCTCCGGCATCCAGCCCACGGGCCGTAAGCACCTCGGGAACTACATCGGGGCGATCCAGCAGTTCGTCGAGGGACAGGACCGGGGCGATCCGGCGATCTACTGCCTCGTCGACCTGCACGCGATCACCGTCAACTACGAGCCCGCCGTGCTGCGCGAACGCGTGTACGACACCACGGCGATCCTGCTGGCGGCCGGGCTCGATCCCGAGCGCTGCATCCTGTTCCGCCAGGGCGACGTCCCCGAGCACACCGAGCTCTGCTGGCTGCTGTCGTCGGTGACCGCCATCGGCGAGCTCAAC